>DATCBW010000110.1:0-2795 GCA_036511615.1 Verrucomicrobiia bacterium
CTTTGGAATTCGCCGCCACGTCCACCGGAATCACCTTTCCGTCCGGCTTGATCACCTCCAGTTTGACCACCGCCACCGTCGAATACGGCAGCATGAAACCAAACGACAACTGGCGGTTCCCGCGCCGGCCTTTTTCCGTCAAAACCTTGACGAAGGTTTCGTCCTGACAATCCGCCGTGCCATCCGCGCGATACTCCCGCAACATTTTCCATTCGACAATCGCCGCGTCGCAATCCGGGTATTTCGAGGGAGTAATGTCGGCCGCCTCGGTGAGGACCTTTTGGGAATCCATGAATGTCCAGTCGCCACCAACGTAGTTTGTTTCGTCGGCATGGCTCGTCAGCGTCGTCAAAACGACGGCGGCCAGAATAAATCCACGGAATCCGCGCAAATAGTTTTTCATATAATCAGACCAAATCGTCATTCAGGTCATCACCATAACCGACCACCAAAAATCAATCCACAGCAAATCTTCCGGTCGTGCGGCCCTGCGGGTTTGCGCGCCGCCGCGATGACTGGTAAAACGTGCGGATGAATTTGACTATTCGCATCCGCTTCGCAACTCACACAGGCCAGTCGCTCTGGCTGGCTGGCAGCCGGCCGCTTCCCGGCCAGTTGCCGCTGCAATTTCGTGATCTGGAATCGTGGCAGATAAAATTGTCGCTGCCGGCCAGGGCCGGCAAACTGCCGCTGAACTATTCCTACATTTTACGCGACTCCAAGGGCGCGCAGACGACCGACTGGGGCCGTGACCGCGATTTAATTCCCGCCAGTTTCGACTGCAAAGAACTGCTCATCATTGACTCATGGAACCAGGCCGGCTTTATTGAGAACGCCTTTTACACCGCGCCGTTCAAAAAAATCCTGCTGGCGGCAAACTTCACCGCCGTCAAGACCGTTGCGCCGAAAAACCCGACGCACACCTTTCGCGTCAAGTCGCCGCTGCTCGCCAAAGGCCAGACTGTCTGCCTGCTCGGCGAAGGCGTAGCGCTCGGCCAATGGAACACGCAGACGCCGATTTTGCTGGGGCGAAAGCCGGACGAGGATTATTTCTCCGTGTCGCTTGATTTGCGCGGCCAGTCTTTTCCGCTCACCTACAAATACGGAATTTTCGATGTCGAAAAAAATGCGTTCGTCCGTTACGAGGACGGCGCGAACCGGATGTTGCAGGACGAAATCGCGCCGGGCAAACACACGGTCGTCAACGACGGCTTCGTCGTGCTGCCCGCGAACCACTGGCGCGGCGCGGGCGTGGCCGTGCCGGTGTTCAGCTTGCGGACGGGAAAAAGTTTTGGCGTCGGCGAGTTTGCTGATTTGAAGCCGCTCGCGGACTGGGGCAGGAAGACCGGACTGAAACTCATCCAGCTTCTGCCCGTCAACGACACCAGCGCGACGCATTCCTGGCGCGATTCGTATCCTTACGCCGCGATTTCCGCGTTTGCGCTGCATCCGGTTTATCTCAACCTCGCCGCCGTCGCGAACGCAAAAAATCAGAAGCTGCTCAAGCCGCTGGAGCGCGAGCGCAAACGGCTCAACGCCCTCGAAGCAGTGGATTACGAAGCGGTGATGAAGGCCAAGCTCGGTTTTCTAAAACAGATTTTTCCGTCGCAGAAGGCGGCGACTTTTCGCACGAAGGCATACCGGGATTTTTTTGCGGAAAACAAGCACTGGCTTGTGCCTTATGCCGCGTTCTGTTATTTGCGCGACCGGTTTGGCACGCCGGATTTCAGCCGGTGGCCGGAACACAAAAACTTCGACGCGAAGAAAATTTCCGCGCTCGCCAGAAGCCATGACGAAATCGCATTTCACTTTTTCGTCCAGCATCATCTCCATTTGCAGCTCACCGATGCGACGGCGCACATCCATGCCGCCAGCTTGGTTTTGAAAGGCGACATCGCCATCGGCGTCGCCCGTCATGGCGCCGACACCTGGCAGTCGCCGGAATTGTTTCGCCTGGACATGCAGGCCGGCGCGCCGCCCGACGCCTTTTCCGCAACCGGCCAGAATTGGGGTTTCCCGACTTACAACTGGCCGCGCATGGCCGCCGACGGGTTCGCGTGGTGGCAACAACGGTTTGCGCAGATGGGAAAATATTTCGACGCGTTCCGCATTGACCACATTCTGGGATTTTTCCGCATCTGGAGCAGCCCGGCACACGCCGTCGAGGGCATCCTCGGCCATTTCGTGCCGGCGATTGCGGTTGAGCCGGACGAATTTTCCGCGCGCGGAATCACCTTTGACCGCGACCGGTTCACGAAGCCGTTCATCACCGACGCCGGGCTGTGGGAAATATTCGGCAACGACGCGGATTTTGTCCGGCGCGAATTTCTATTGGCGAAGGGCGAAGGCAATTATTCGCTGAAGCCAAAGTTTGCCACGCAGCGGCAGGTGGAAAATTATTTCGCGGCGCTGGAGCAAAACGAGCGCAACGTGAAATTGAAAATCAGCCTGTTCAATTTGATCAGCAATGTGATTTTGCTCGAAGTGGAAGGAATGTTTCATTTCCGGTTTTCAATGGAGCAGACGCTCTCCTTCAAACATCTGCCGCCGGACACCCAGGCGAAGCTGCGCGACTTGTATGTGGATTATTTTTTCCGGCGGCAGGACGATTTCTGGATGCGCCAGGCGATGCAGAAACTGCCCGCGCTCAAACGCGTCACCAACATGCTCATCTGCGGCGAAGACCTCGGCCTGGTGCCCGCGTGCGTTCCCGACGTGATAAAGGATTTGGGGCTGTTGAGCCTCGAAATTCAGCGAATGCCCAAGGTGCTGGGCGCGGAATTTTCGCGGCCGGC
>DATCBW010000111.1:0-9016 GCA_036511615.1 Verrucomicrobiia bacterium
TATGAATGAACCCTCCACCAAAACCCCGCTGATCTCCAAAGGCTGGATTCAAGCCGTGGCGCTGGTCATGCTGTTCGGCTTTTTCACGATGGGGTTGCTCGCGTATTACACTTACACCGATGAGCCGCCGATTCCGGCCCAGATCGTGGATGCGAACGACAAAGTGATCTTCACCGGCAAGGACATCATCGCCGGCCAGCAAATCTTCCTCAAAAACGGGCTGATGGAATATGGCTCCATTTTTGGTCACGGCGCGTGGCTGGGGCCGGATTACACGGCGGATTATCTGCACCGCGCCGCCGAACTGACGACCACTTACTACGGTGGTTCCGATTCAGCCACGGCGCGGCAGCAAACCATCACTGATTTCAAAACCAACCGTTACGACACGACGACGGGCGTGTTGACCTGGAGCGCGGCGCAGGTGGACGCCTTCCAGAAATTGACCGTTTACTACGGGGATTATTTCGGATCGCCCACCACGAAATACGGTCTGCGACCCAATGCCATCACCGATCCAGAACAAATCCGGCAACTTACGGCCTTTTTCAGTTGGTCAGCCTGGGCGGGATCCACGTTGCGACCGGGTAAAAACTATTCTTACACGAACAACTGGCCGCCGGAATCGCTCGTCGCCAATTTCGCCTCGGCGGACACTTTGTTTTGGAGCGTGATCTCGCTGATTGCGCTGCTCGGCGGCATCGGCCTGTTGCTCGCTGCGTTCGGCCGCTGGAATTTTCTCGGCTGGCACGGGCGCGAGGAGAAAAGCATTTCGTTCCGACCGCCGGATGAAGTGCTGCTCACGCCGGCGCAGCGCTCGTGCGCGTGGTTCTTCCTCGTCATGGCGCTGCTGTTCGTGATGCAGGCGCTGCTGGGCGGCGCGGGCGAACATTATCGCGCGGAGCTTTCCAACTTTTTCGGCTTCGATCTGGGGCGCGTGCTGCCGTTCAACATCGCCCGCACCTGGCATCTGCAACTGGCGCTTTTCTGGGTCTCCACGTCGTATCTGGCGGCGGGCATTTTTATCGTCCCGATGATCACCGGCCGCGAACCGCGTGGCCAGGGCGTGCTTTCCTATCTGCTGCTCGGCGCGCTGGCGATCGTGGTGTTCGGCAGCATGGCCGGCGAATATGCGGGCGTCTTCGGCTGGATTCAAAACGGCTGGTCATGGTTCGGCCATCAGGGTTTTACCTTTCTTGATCTCGGCCGGTTCTGGCAAATATTGCTTACGGTCGGCTTGTTCTTTTGGGTCGTGATTTTGTTCCGTGGTTTGAGGAATAGATTGCGCAATGAATACATGGGCAACCTGCCGTGGCTGTTCTTTTTTGCCGCGCTCGCCATTCCCGCCTTTTACGCCGTCGGCCTGCTCGTGCGGAACGATTCCACGTTCACCACCACGGATTTCTGGCGGTTCTGGGTCGTGCATTTGTGGGTGGAAGATTTTCTCGAATTGTTCACGACGGTCATGGTTGCCTATATTTTTGTGCTGCTCGGCGTGGTGAACCAGCGCGTGGCCATGCGGCTAATTTACTTGGACGTGATTTTGTATTCGGCGGGCGGCGTCATCGGCACGATGCACCATCTGTATTTCTCCGGCGAACCCGCCCTGCACATGGCGTTGGGCGCGTTCTTTTCGGCGGCGGAGGTGATTCCGCTGACGTTCCTGACGGTCGAGGCCTGGAGCTTCCTCCAGCTCGGCGCGCAACAGAGCGCGCGCACGCGCTCGCCGTTCCCGCATTTTTGGGCGGTGATGTTTTTGGCGTCCGTCGGCTTCTGGAATTTCCTCGGCGCGGGCGTCTTCGGCTTTCTCATCAACCTGCCCATCGTTTCCTATTATGAAATTGGCACGGCGCTCACGGCTAATCACGCGCACGCGGCGATGATGGGCGTCTATGGCATGTTGGCGGTCGGCCTCGCGCTGTTCTGTCTGCGTTACCTGATACCAGAAAAATTGTGGAGCGACCGCGCGGCGAAAATCAGTTTTTGGTCGCTGAATCTGGGGCTGGCTTGGATGGTATTTGCCACGCTGTTTCCGCTCGGCTGCATCCAGCTCTACCATTCGTTGAACGTGAGTTATTTCGACGCGCGCTCGCTGAAATTCATTTCCGGCCACACGCTCTCGCTGCTCGAATGGATGCGGCTGCCCGGCGACACGGTGTTCATTCTGGGCGGAACATTGCCGGTGCTTTACCTCTGCTGGCTGGGCGTGCGGCACCGGAAACAACAGCCGCCGCGCGAAAACCCGGACGGCATTTTGTTCACGGAAATCCAGGAAAACCAAAAATTCGGCGGCGAATGATTCACGGCATCCACATCGAAGTGCTGCTGGCCGACGGCTATTCGCTGCTGCTGGTCGGGGTCGCCGTGATTCTGGAATTCGTCGCGCGCCATGCGCACAATCGCTCGGAACATTTCCGCAACTCCGGTTTCGTTTACCAAAAGAAAATGGACGTGTGGCAATGTCCGACGGGCATTCACCTGACGCGCGAGCAGACGGATTTCCAGCGCAAGATCGCCACCTATCGCGCCCCGGCGCACAAGTGCAACGGCTGCCACGTCAAAGGCGATTGCACGGATTCCCATCACGGCCGGGTCCTAGAAAACCGGCTGGATGCGTGGTTGCAATCGGAATTGAACCGTTTTCATCGCGGCATTTCGCTGGCCCTACTGCTGCTGGCCGTGCTCATTCTCGCAGCGGAAATGTTCGAGTATCGGGCCGCGCGCGAATGGCTGGTGCTCGGGGTGTTGTTGCTGCCCATCGGCTTTGCCGGTTCAAGATATTGGGTTTTCTTTTCAGAACGGTCGCAAAAAAGCGGATGACCTCAAGCGCCAGCTTGAAAGCTGGTGACGCAGATTTATTTCCTAGACTTCTTCCGAATGACAAACTGAAAACATTTTTGCATTTGCCTTGCTGTCTTTTTAATCTCTGTTCCCCCCAATGAAAATCAAGAGCCGTTATACATTTTATCACTCACTGGCATTTTGGCTTGGGACGTTGGCCATTGTAGTCGGTGTCGGCTGCCATCTTCCGGATTTTATTGCCGCTAGAAGAAATATGCACTATCAATTGTGCGGCATGGCTATGTCGAAAATGATGGGCTTCGGCAT
The DNA here is from genome assembly GCA_036511615.1 of Verrucomicrobiia bacterium. Classification (GTDB taxonomy): domain Bacteria; phylum Verrucomicrobiota; class Verrucomicrobiia; order Limisphaerales; family UBA11358; genus UBA11358. The sequence continues at coordinate 3,109 of DATCBW010000111.1, forward strand.
GGTGCTGATTGTCACCGGCATTGCCGCGACAGTTTATGGATTGTTTCCCGCCGGGCATGAAAAATACCAAGACGCGAGTGCCGACTTCGAGCTTCATTCGATGGACAATGCAAAGCTGAGCTGGGCGCACTGGCAACTGGTCGCGGTTTTAGGCATTGCCTTGGTGGTGGATGTGATGAAACCGGCCACCCTCGGTTTTGTATTGCCGGGATTGCGCCGGGAATATGGCATCAGCACTTCCGAAGCCTCGCTGTTGGCTCTGTTTGCGATGATCGGCACGACCGTCGGCTCCATCCTTTGGGGAATTTTAGCGGATCGGCTCGGACGCAGGAGTTCGATTTTGCTGGCTTCGTTAATATTCATCAGCACTGGAATCTGCGGAACAATGCCCGCATTCAAATGGAATCTGTGCATGTGCTTTTTCATGGGCTTGTCTGCCGGCGGGATGCTGCCAATCGTTTTCGCGCTGCTGGCCGAAATGATTCCGTCGCGGCATCGCGGATGGATCTCCGTGCTCATTGGCGGATTAGGCAGCGTGGGCGGCTATCTTGCCGCCAGCGGCGCGGCGGCGGAATTGGAACCGATTTTCAGTTGGCGAATTTTATGGCTGCTCAATGTTCCCACTGGATTGCTCGTGATTCTGTTGAGACGTTTCATTCCCGAATCACCGCGCTTTCTACTGAATGAAGGCAGAGTGGCTGAAGCACGCAACACCCTCGCGAAATTTAACATCAAGCTGATTCCAGTCGCGGGAAATGCCCGGCCTATGCCCGTCAGTCACGCGACAGAATTCAAACAAATATTCCAAAAACCATACGCACTGATCACTATGACCGTGTGTATTTATGGCGTGGCGTGGGGGTTGGTGAACTGGGGGTTTTTGACGTGGCTGCCGACGATTTTGCAGGACTATCTTCATTTGGACGGTCGGATTGCCAACCGGCTGCTGGCGAAATCAGCCTTGATCGCCGTTCCCGGCTGCCTGCTGGTCGCCTGGCTTTATGGCCGGTGGAGCAGCAAAAAAACCATGATTCTTTTTGCTCTGGGCACGGCGGCAGTGCTCCTGGGATTTTCCAGATTCAAAGCGGGAGATAGTCAAACATTGTTCAGCCTGCTGACAATCATGCTGCTGTTCGGGTTGAGCGGAATGATCTCAATGCTGTCGCCTTACAGCGTCGAGCTTTATCCCACCAAACTTCGCGCCACTGGCGGCGGCGTTGTAGCGAGCAGCAGCAAAGTCGGCGGGGTCATTGGCCCCTCATCTGTCGCCTTCATTTTGACCGTTTTTCCAGGGCTGGCTGTCCCTTCACTTTTGGTAGCCGCACCTTTGGTGATTGCGGCAGTCATCCTCTGGCTCAAAGGTAAGGAAACCACTGGCAAACGCTTGGAGGAGATACGGTAAAATTCAAAATCCTCAATGTGTTTTCTTCTGGCGATTTTTTGCTGAAGCTTTCAAGGTCGCCGGGAAGAAAGTGGCGGGATATTTATTCCCCCAAATTGCGCCGCAGCAGCGCGCTCAATTTTGCGGGGGACAGCACCGTGATGGTTTTACCTTTGACAGTGAGAAGTTTTTGCTGGCGGAATTTGGCGAGCGTGCGCGAAAACGTTTCGCTGACTGTGCCGAGTTCCGCCGCCAGCACGCGCTTGGCCATTGTCAGTTCGATTTTCACCGGCGATTCACTCTGCGGATTTGGACACCGCTTGACGAGCCAGTTGGCCAGACGGGTTTCCACATCCTTCACCGTGAGGTCTTCGATTTGTCCAACCAGCACGCGGAGATGGCTGCTCATCGAACCGAGCATCCGCAACGCAAGTTCCGGCTGGCGCTTGAGCAATGCCAGAATGCCAGCCTTTTGGACAAGTAGAATTTGTGTGTCTTCTAGTGCGCGGGCGTCAGCGGGATAACCGGTAGCCGATGCCAGCGCCACTTCGGCAAAGGAATCGCCGGTGCGAAAAACGTGGATGATTTGTTCCTTGCCGGTGGCGGTCACGCGATGCACGTTCACCGCTCCGCGTTGAATGACGTAAAATCCGCTCGCCGCATCACCTTCGTGAAACAGATATTCACCTTTCGCCAGCGATTTCAAAGTTGAGACGTTGGCAATATTTTGCAAATCCGGCTGCGGCAGGCCGGTGAAAAGCTGGCAGCTTCGCAGCGTATTGACGACGGCCATTTCTTTGAATTCGGCGAACGCGGACGACATGACTTCATTCAATCAGCTTCGCGCCAAAAGTAAACCAGCCAGTCTGCGCCGTTGCCGCGCTCAACCTTGCTGGCAAAACCTTCACCGGCCAGTTTCTCGACCAGCGGCGAGGGCAGAAACGGCGCGACGACGATCAAGCCTTCATCCGGCTTGAGCGCGTTCACGCGTTTATGAATTTCTGGAAATGGCTCGACACCGCGCCGGATCAGGTCGCGCACGTCAAAGCGTTTGAATTGGGTCAGCGGCAGCATGATTCAATCAGTTAGGGAGGGTTGCGAAATGTCCGCAAGAATTTTCTTCGCTGCGGCAACGCCCGCTGCAATGTTTTCTTCCGTCACCGGACACGAACCTTTGCGCATACCGAGCTTGTGCAGTTCGAGATGGTCGAAAGTTTTGAAACCGGCAAGTTCCAGCGTGTGCCGTGTGCAGTTCAGTGGACAGCCGTCAATCGCGAGGATGCGTTCCGCCGAGGCCGCCCGGTTAACCAGCGGCTTGACGCGGCCACCGATGCCCGCAAGACAGGACATTTCCGCCGCGCCTTCGCGCGTGAGCTGGCGCGCGATGCGGTCGGCTAGTTCGCCCGCGTCCGAACAACCGGAACAGGCATAAACCACCGTGCCCGGCTTTTTCACTGGTAAAGTTTGATTCTCATTCATGGCATTGCTTTCGTTGTTACGACACTAATCTGCTCCAAACGCCACCGGGATGATTTGACGCAGGTCAATTTGAAAGACGATTTTTAAGTATCCGCTGAATCGAAAAAGTTTGACCTGCATCAAGATCAAACACTGTTGATCGTGCGAAGCTGACGATATGAATACGTCCGTGGAAACAGTCGCAGTGGCATCTGTGATTAAAGTCAAAAACGATCTGGTCAACACGCGACTGGCTCGCGAATGGGAAACGATGACGGCGATGGTTCGCATCTTTTGCCGCGACCAGCACCACGCCGCCGCCGGACTTTGCGCCGAATGCCAGCAGTTTTTGGATTATGCCAACGTGCGGCTGGCACGCTGCCGCTTCGGCGAGGCCAAGCCGACGTGCGCCAACTGTCCCGTGCATTGCTACCAGCGTGAGCGCCGCGAGCAAGCGCGGGTGGTGATGCGTTACGCCGGGCCGCGCATGATCTGGGAACATCCCGTCTTGAGCCTGCGCCACTGGCTCGACGGTTTAAGGAAAGCACCCGAAGCATGAGTCCCGGCTGGTTGTATCCAGATTAAAAATAAAAACGGCCTTCGGTGATGCAGGCCGTTTGATTTTAATAATTGCCAAAACCCTGTTCAATGTCCGCCGCCGCACTCGGTTGTTTCCCCCGCCGGCGCGGTTGCCTTGAGCTTCGTGATTTTCACGCGGAATTCTGTCGGGCCTTTGACGAGATGTTCCCAGGTGAACGCCTCCGGCCATTGCGCGGCGAATTGATAGCGGAGCGGCACCGGATCGTGGTCATTGAGCAGGATAAAGTGGTCGCCGACCGCCAGGTCCAGCCATTGTTTGATGATCAGTCCGTGTTTGACCGAACAAGGAATCTGCCGCACGTCCATGACTTTGTCCGCGCCGACGAGGTTTTCAGTTTGCATAATTTTTATTGGTTGAGTTTCGAAGCCGCTGCATTTTCCGTTTTGGTCAGCGTAAGCAGCATCGAGAATTGCGTGGCGGCCCGGATTGCGTGCGGCAGATGCGGTGGCATGTAAATCAGATCGCCGGCCTTGGCCTGGTGCGGTTTGCCAGCGAGTGAAATCTCGCACTCGCCGGACAATATCTGGATGACGGCGCATTGCGTGGACGTGTGTTCGGTCAGTTCCTGGCCCGCAGCAAAACCGAAGAGCGTCACCCGCGAAGTCGGCGTGCGCAGCAGCGTCCGGCTGACAATGCCGTTCGCGGCGAACTGGGTTTCATTGGCCAGCGACAGGATTTTTTCCTGCGCCACATCAATCAGAGGTTTCTCGCTCATGGGAAAACTATCGCATGAACGCATTTGGCCTGCCTTGACCTACGTCAAGCCGCTCGCATTTTGGCCAGACCGGGATGAAGTGTCGGTAACTGGAAAAATTATTCCGTGGATAAATTTAATTCAAAAACGCCGTCAACGGACTCGTCGCACTTGCGGTTTCACTTGGCGCACCAAGTCCGATTTCATACGCGCTGCGGCCGGCTTCCACCGCCAGCTTGAACGCGATGCCCATGCGGTTCGGGTCGTTCGCCACGGCGATGGCGGTGTTGACCAGCACGGCGTCCGCACCAAGTTCCATCGCTTCTGCCGCGTGACTCGGTGCGCCGATGCCTGCATCCACGACCACGGGAACCGTCGCCTGCTCGATGATGATGCGGATTTGGTCGCGCGTCTGGATGCCGCGATTCGAGCCGATCGGCGAACCGAGCGGCATCACCGTCGCGACGCCGATGTCTTGCAATCGTTTCGCCAAAACCGGATCGGCGTTGATGTAGGGCAGCACGGTGAAACCTTCCTTCACGAGAATTTCCGCCGCCTTGAACGTCTCAATCGGATCGGGCAGCAGGTAGCGCGGGTCGGGATGGATTTCGAGCTTCACCCAGCGCGGCAATCCGGCGGCGACGGCGAGGCGCGCGAGGCGGACGGCTTCCTCGGCGTTCATCGCGCCGCTGGTGTTGGGCAGGAGCAGATATTTTTTCGGGTCAATGAATTCGAGGATGTTTGCGAACGGGTCTTTCTGGCCGCTCAAATCCGCGCGGCGCAGGGCGACGGTGACCATTTCCGTGCCGCTGGCGGCGAGCGCATCGCGCATGGCTTCCGGCGACGAAAATTTTCCCGTGCCGAGAATCAGCCGCGAACGAAATTCGCGTCCGGCAATGACCAAAGGTTTGAACGACATCCGTGACAATTTAGAAAATTTCCATCGGTTGTCGAGGCGGGAACTGAACTTATGTAGGAGACGATGTAAGGAGTCTCTAACTAAAAATCCGGCATTAGAATGAGACTCGTGACCTCGTCTCCTACAAAGCAATTTTCTAACATCAAAAAGCGGCTTGCGACAACCGCTCGGTTTTTGGTTCACTTGCCGGCCTTCTTCGAATCGGCGATGAAGATGTCCGTCCGGCAACTGCCGACGCTGGAGTTCAAATATAAGAACAATCGCGCCGTCAGCAACACGGCCATGCTGCTCGGCGTCTTGGGCAAGCTTCCGAAATACTTCAACATTCTCTGCCGGCTGGATGCCATCGTCCGCGAAACGCAGCCGGATTTGATCATCAATTTCTTCGAGCCGATGGCTGCGTTTTATGCCATCACGCGCCGCCGCCGTCCGCCCGTCGTTGCCATCGGCCACCAATTTATGTTCCAGCATCCCGGCTACGTCCACTCGCGGAATTGTGGAAACAATGGTTCAGCATGAAACTTTACACGCGTATTCCTGGCGCGCGCGCGACCAAGCTGGCGCTCTCGCTTTACGAAGCGCCGGATTTGCCGGAGAAAAGAATCATCGTCGGCCCGCCGATTTTGCGGAAACAGCTCTTTCAACTGGAATCAAATCCGAACGGCGATTTTGTGCTCGTCTATCTGCTGAACCACGGTTACGCCGATCAAATCATCCGCTGGAGCGGAAAAATTCCGCGACTGGATACTGCACGCGCCGGCAAAATTGTTTGAAGCCATCGAATCGGCACGGCGGAATCACCATTGAAAAAAATTTCGCCGACGGCGCCCGTCGAGTTTAATCCGGTCTGCCGAT
>DATCBW010000112.1:0-13847 GCA_036511615.1 Verrucomicrobiia bacterium
GGTTTATGCCCTGCGCCTGGGACCTTATTACGAGTTCCAGTTGGGCAAACATTGGTCGGGTCGTTTGGGTGGCGGACTGGCCCTCGGCGTGGCCGATACCAAATATTCATACAATGAAATGATGAGCTTTGGCGGCGGACAGACCTTCAACAACATCGGCTCCAGCGAAAGCGCATCGTTTCAGGCCGGCGGTTATCTGGAAGGTAAATTGTTGTATGCCATGACGCCCTGCACCAGCCTCTTTGTCGGGGCGCAGTATGAGAACCTCGGCACCTTCTCGCACAGCACCGGCAACGAACAGGCGCAACTGGACATGAGCAGCACGGTCTATGTCCTCTTTGGCGTGCAGTTCAATTTTTGAACCGGTTCAACTTTGTTACCAAGGCACAATTAAACACCATGTGCTGGTTCAGGCGGATACAAAAAAACAACCCGCCAGCCGCCTAAATTTTTACCGCGCGCTGCCTGCCGGTAATAGCTAAAGCCGGCGGGAGGCTTCTCGCATATTTCAATTCGTGTTAATATGTGAAATTCGTGTAAAATCCTTTTAGCGTGGCTTGCGGTTTAAAGGTTTCATTTTTGAACTTTCACCGGCACGGAATTTTTCTACACTGTCCGCATGAACGTCTTTGTCACCGGCGGCGCGGGCTACATCGGTTCGGTTTGCACGGAAGAACTTCTGAACGCCGGGCATCAGGTCACGGTTTTCGACAATCTCACCGAAGGGCATCGTTCGGCGGTGGATTCGCGCGCAAAGTTCATCGAAGGCTGCCTGCGCGATTCCGCGCTCGTGAAACAATCCCTGCGCGACGCCAAAGCCGACGCCATCATGCACTTCGCCGCCAGCGCGCTGGTGGGTGAATCCATGACCGACCCGAAGAAGTATTTTCACAACAACCTGGTGAACGCGCTCAAGCTCGCCGACGCCGCCGTGGAATGTGGCGTGAAAAAATTCGTCTTCAGCTCCACCTGCGCCACTTACGGCCCGCCCGATCGCGTGCCGATGACGGAAGATCTGCCGCAGCGCCCGATCAATCCCTACGGCGAGGCCAAGCTGATGTTCGAGAAGGTCCTCATCTGGTATCGCCAGATTTACAAGCTGGACTTCATCGCCTTCCGCTATTTCAACGCCGCCGGCGCGAGCGGGCAGTTCGGCGAACATCACCGCATCGAGACGCATTTGATTCCGAACGTGTTGATGGCGGCGCTCGGCCATAAGCCGCACGTCGAGATTTATGGCACGGATTATCCGACGCCCGACGGCACCTGCATCCGCGATTACATTCACATCAAGGACCTGGCGCAGGCGCACATTCTCGGTCTGCAGCCGGGCAAAAACGGATTCTTTAATCTCGGCAACGGCGACGGCTATTCGGTGAAGGAAGTCATCCAGATGTGCGAAAAGGTCACGGGCAAAAAAATTCCGGCGATTGAAAAACCACGCCGTCCCGGCGACCCGCCGAAGCTCGTTGCCGCCGCCAATAAAGCCTGCAACGAACTCGGCTGGAAACCGCAGTTTCCCAAGCTCGAGGACATCGTGGCAACCGCGTGGGCGTGGCATGAAAAAAATCCAAATGGCTATCCGGATTAAATGAATCTGCCGAAAGCGGCTTTCCGCTGAATGCGAATTGCCTTGAGCCGGGGCATTGGTTTTGCTCTGCTCAACCGCATGAATCCGGATGAAATCGGCGGACAAATCAAAACCTGCGCGGAAGCGATGAACTCGCGCTACGGCGGCGTGGTGTTTGACGAATGGGCGGTCGTCTCGCTCGCGGAAAACAAGGCGCGCGTGCTGCATTACACCGGGCCGCGCAATGACGATTTCCTGAAAAATTTTGTGCGCGACCTGGGTTCGTTGCGCGCGGAACTGTTGGGCGGGCAATACGGTCCCGGCGACTTCGAATTTTCCCGGCACGGCGTGGGCACGGGCATTGAGGCGTTCCTGGTTTTGGGTCCGGGGCTTTTTCTCATCTGCAACAACACGCGCGAAAGCATGGACAGCATCACTAAAAATCCGCGCTGGCTGGGCGCGCAGGTGCCGTTCGCCGAGTTCGCGGAAAAAGTCCGCGCCAATCCGCTGGTGGTTTCCTGGGATACGAAGTTTCTTTCCAAACCAAATTAAATCCTCCGCGCCGTCATTCTCAACCTCATGCTCAAAACTTTTTCCTGAAAGCGAGGATGAGGATGACGATGAGAATGAGGAGGATTCATCGCACCAGTCCCTTCCACAAAAACCAGCCGTAGGCCGCGACCAGCGCGATGCCGGCGAGCCGCGGCAGCCGTCCGAAAATGGCCACGAAGAAAATGTGAACCAGCGTTGAGCCGAGCAGGATCAACATTCCCAAGCGAAAAAACGCCGGCATCGGCATCGTGTGATATAGAGCAAAAACGCCGAGGCAGAGCGGAATCGAGACGTGCGCATCGCCGACCTGCGACGTATAGACCACTTCCGGCTGCTTGCGCCAGCCGTAATAAAACGCCAGCAGCGCGTTCGGCAGCACCATCAGCCAGCCGCTCAACCAGCCGAGATGTTTGGCGCTGATGAAACCCGTGCGGATATGCGAAACCCACCCGACCAGCCAGTCGGTGCTGACATAAATTCCATACGCGCCGACGGCGAGCAACGCCAGGTTCACCGGCAGCATCCAGTCGAAAACTGATTTGCCCGACCGCGTGTTTTGTTTGAGCACTTCAAAAACGTGGAAGCATTGCCAGAAAAAAAACAGGCCGACCAGCACCAATCCGTCGCTGAAATCCAGCCGGCCCTTGCGGCCCATTGCCCAGACGGCGCCGGTGAAAAACAGCACCGCCAGCAGCGTCAGCAGCAGCGACAGGCGGTTCAATTCATGTGCTTTGCCGCCGGCTTTGGATTTTTTCCCGTTCGGCTTTTTCTTGGGCAGGACGTTCATGCTCCAGAGAATGGCAGGCAGGCCCAGCACGAGCGTCATGTTGGTGACGTTGTTGACGAGCGAATTCGTCATCACGTCCGCGCCGTCGCCGCCGTTGCGGCCGAGGATGAAGGCGAAGATCAGGTTGCCCATGCCGGAGCAATACGGCATGACGAGCGTGCCCAGCACCGTGCCTTCAAAGCCGCCCGCGCTCATCGCCTCCAGCCGCCAGATCATCAGGAATGACGCCGCGAGGAACAGCGCCAGGAACAGCCACGGCGCGGCTGCGCCGGTGGCCTCAATCCAGTGGATAAACGGATTCAACACGCGCCGGAGTTTAATAAAAATTATCCGGCGGGCGAATTCTTTCGCCGGGGCGCGGCTCCAAAACTGAAATTCGCAGGATTTGGGCGACGAATTTTCCCGCGTTGCTGCTCCGCTGCCGGCGTCTTGCGGGGCAATTCGGATTCCTGGGTGTCAGGAATCTCTTTACAGTTTTTTCCCGAATCCGCAGAGTATCGGCGTGTTGACTGAAAGTGATTCCCGGACGCAATCGCCGCCCGCTGCCGCGACCGTCCGGGTGCCAGACGAATTTCTCAAGCGCGTCCAGGCCGCCCTCCGGCGGTCGCAGCATTTCCTGTTGTCAGCCCAGAAGCCCGATGGCCATTGGGTCGGCGAACTGATGGTGGATTCGACGCTCGTTTCGGACATGGTGGCGTATCATCATTGGGACGGCAGCGTGGACAAGGAATGGGAGAGCAAGGCCGTCAACCATATTTTTTCCATGCAATGCCCGGACGGCGGCTGGAACATTTATCACGGCGGCCCGTCCGAGGTCAACGCCACCATCAAGGCGTATCTCGCGCTCAAGCTCGCGGGCGTTTCGGTGGTGGATCCGCGGATGCTGCGGGCGCGCGAAGTGGCGCTGCATTTCGGCGGCGTGCCGCGCATGAACACGTTTTCCCGGCTGTATCTCGCGCTCATCGGCCTGTTTCCGTGGGAATATGTCCCGACGATTCCGAGCGAAGTGCTGTTTCTCGGCAAATGGTTCCACGTGAATTTCTGGGACATGAGCAACTGGTCGCGCGGCATGATCGTGCCGCTGGCGATCATTAACCATTTCAAGCTGACGCGCCCGGTGAAGGTCAACTTGGACGAGCTATATCCGCAGGGCATCCACGAACGCGACCTAGCGCTCGCGCCGGACCCGGAAAGAATTTCGCTGCGGAATTTTTTCCTCTGGCTGGATCGGCTGCACAAGCTCGCCGAATGGTTCGCCGAACACGGCATCCATCCGTTCCGCAAAATCGCGCTGAAGAAATGCGAGAAATGGATGCTGGAACGCTTTGAGGGCAGCGACGGCCTGGCGGCGATTTTCCCGGCGATGCTCAATTCGCTCATCGCGTTGAAAGTTTTGGGCTATTCAAACGACCACCCGGAAGTCGTCCGCGCGTGGCGCGAATTGAAAAAACTCCAGCACGAGGAAAAAGATTCCGTCCGCATCGAGCCGTGCTTTTCGCCGGTGTGGGACACGGCGATTGTGACCATGTGCCTGCGCGAATCCGGCGTGCCGGAAAATCATCCGGCAATGAAGCACGCCGCCGAATGGCTGATGGATCGGGAAATTAGTTTTCGCGGCGACTGGCAGTATAAAAATCCCGCGAAGGTCGAGCCGAGCGGCTGGGTGTTTGAATACAACAACAAGTGGAACCCCGACGTGGACGACACGGCGATGGTGCTGTTGGCGTTGCGGAAAATTCCCACCGACAATCCGGCGAAGCGCGATGAATGTTTTCAGCGCGGCCTGAAATGGATGATGACGTTTCAATGCAAGGACGGCGGCTGGGCGTCGTTCGACAAGGACTGCACGAAAAACATTCTCGAAAAAGTTCCGTTCGCCGACCACAACGCGATGCTTGACCCGGAGTGCGCCGACATCACGGCGCGCATTCTGGAATTGCTCGGCTACGAAGGCTGGAGCAGCAGCCATCATCAGGTGCGGCACGCGCTGGAGTTCATCCGCAACACGCAGGAGTCCGACGGCTCGTGGTATGGCCGCTGGGGCGTGAATTACATTTACGGCACCTGGCAGGTTTTGCGCGGACTGCGCGCGTTGAACTATGACATGAACGAGCCGTGGCTACAGCGCGCGCGCACCTGGCTCGAAGGCGTCCAGCATCCCGACGGCGGCTGGGGCGAACGCTGCAACACTTACGACGATCCGGTTTTCAAAGGGCAGGGGCCGAGCACCGCGTCGCAAACCGCGTGGGCCGTGATGGGCTTGTGCGCGTTCGGCGATCCGGAAAATCCCGCGCTCAAGCGCGGCCTCGACTATCTCACGCGCACGCAAAACGACGACGGTTCATGGACGGAGCACGAGACGACCGGCACCGGCTTCCCCAAGGTTTTTTACCTGAAATACGACATTTATCGCAACGCCTGGCCGCTGCTGGCATTGGCAACGTATGGGAATCTGCTTGACCGTAATAATACATAAAAAACTTTGGACTTGTCCGGTTGACAAACAATGGCCGGGTGGAACTGGTCGTGCTGCAACAGCAGCGACCGCATCGGTGATTTTTCAGTTTGCAAATCTCAGGCCCTGCGGTTTATTGGCTTCATGGCAGACGATGTTGAATCCGGTGGCCGGAGCCGCGCATTGATGTGGGGCGGTGTTCTCGTCACCGGGCTGCCGCTGCTTTATGCTTTGAGCATCGGCCCGGTATGCCTGATTCTGGATAAAACCCACGGCCTGGGTTCGCTAGTGAGCTGGGAATTTATGGGGCTTTCTACATGCCATTGCTTTGGTTGCATGACCATACTTTTTTGAAAGAGCCGTTGGAACTTTACCTGCAACTCTGGGGCATCAGGTGATATGGCGGATAATGTTGAAACCAAAAACTCCGGCCGGACGCTGGCGTGGATTGCGTTGCTCGTCCTCGGTCTGCCGCGACGTTAGTTTGCACTTCCCCTGCGGGTAAAAGCTCTTTGGCGACGTTCCATTGTTCGTTGGTCAAGTCCTCTACAATCACTTAAACTCATTTTGACTACAATGAGCCAAAACTATTTATGAGATGGGTTCTTTTAAGGTGGCGTCACAAATAATTCCCGATGTGAAAGATTGTCCTTGTTTCGCATGCTCAAGACAGCGTCGTCATTGTAATTAAATAGTTCCGCCGTTGTTTTGAATTCCACGTGACCATCGGAAAAAACCACAACCCACTTTCCCAAATGGCGTTGTTTAATCGCCCTCAGGACACTTTTCTTTCCGATTGCACCCCAGACGCCATCTATGACCGGGGTGCTCATCCCTGACCCAGCTATGTAGTCATAAAAGGAGTCGTTCCGTGTAAAGTCCGTCGACCCATAAATGTTACCCGCTGGGGTTACGGTTGGGGCGAGGGGGGCGTCAATAATGGCCAATAAATCACTGGGTTTGCGAACTTCGTCCTCTCGTGTTGGACTTCCTCCAACATCCAATGCACCTCCTAAACCCAAACAAACGCCCCCTCTCATCGAGCTGTTTACCCCGTTCCAGTTATAGGCGTAAGTTCCGTAATTGTGACTATACACCCAGTCATTGTTTGGATTCCAAAGTGGGGCCAGATGGGCATAGCTGGGGCACAAGTAGAGTTTGCTGCTCACGTCATCTCGACCACTGACTAGATTGGCATCCCATTTTGCATTGGAATAGGGTTGCAATAGATCTTGCCAATAACTGCCTGTAGCAGAGCTGAGATAATATGGATAAGCCTTAAAATCAGAGGCGTAATTTGCCAAGGCGATTCCAAACTGCCGCAGGTTGCTTCTACAGACTGTGGTATATGCTTGCTCCTTTGCGCGATTCAAGGCTGGCAACAATAACGCCGCAAGGATTGCAATAATAGCGATGACTACCAAAAGCTCGATGAGAGTAAAAGCTCTCCTGAAGAAGTGCGCCCCAGCCTTGCCACCATGCTGGTTTGCCAACACTTCATCTTCCATCTTCGGAGTGCCGAGCGCCTCTGGGTCAGACATAGGATTTCACGGATTTTGTCAAGCTTAAAACTTGCCTTTCCGGTAGTCAAGGGAAAAGCCGGTGCGCTATAAATTACGAACAGGCGCACAGCAACGACAACTACCAGATTAAATTGAGCACCGTCATGGTTCATTTCAATTTTACATCCGGGTTAATCCGTGTTTACCTGTGGCTAGACTATGGCATTCCTCAACGACAATTATCTCAAGCTCAAGGCCGGTTATCTATTCCCTGAAATCGGCCGTCGCGTGAAGGTGTTCTGTGACGCAAATCCCGACGCCGCCAAGCGCCTCATTCGCTGCGGCATCGGCGACGTGACCGAGCCGCTGCCGCCCGCCGTCATCGCCGCGATGCACAAGGCGATGGACGAAATGGCGGCGCGCGAAACTTTCAAGGGTTACGGCCCGGAGCAGGGCTATGAATGGCTGCGCCACGCCATCGCGGAGAATGATTTCCGTTCACGCGGCCTCGATGTGGCCGACGACGAGATTTTTGTCAGCGACGGCTCGAAGTGTGATTGCGGCAACATCCTCGACATTCTCGGCGCGAAAAACAAAATCGCCATCAGCGATCCAGTTTATCCGGTTTATGTGGACACGAACGTTATGGCCGGACACACCGGCGAGGCGAACGAGGCCGGCGCTTACGCGAAGCTCGTTTATCTTCCGTGCAAACCGGGCAATAGTTTCATTCCCGCGCCGCCGAAGAAGCACGTGGACTTGATTTATCTGTGTTCGCCAAACAACCCGACCGGTGCGGCGGCCACGCGCGAACAGCTTGAGGCGTGGGTGAAATACGCGCTGGAACACAAGTCCGTAATTTTGTTCGACGCGGCTTACGAGGCTTACATCACCGAACCGGGCCTGCCACATTCCATTTACGAAATTCCCGGCGCGCGCGAGTGCGCCATTGAGTTCCGCAGTTGCTCGAAGAACGGCGGTTTCACCGGCGTCCGCTGCGCGTTCACGGTCGTTCCGAAGTCGCTCAACGCGCAGACAAAATCCGGCGAGTTCAAGCCGTTGCATCCGCTCTGGTCGCGGCGCATGACGACGAAGTTCAACGGCGTGAGCTACATTGTGCAACGCGGCGCGGAGGCGCTGTATTCAGCCGAAGGCAACGCGCAGGTGAACGCGCTCATCAGCCATTATCTTGGCAACGCGGAAATTCTCCGCCGTGGCGCGAAGAAGGCCGGGCTGAAAGTTTTCGGCGGCGTGAACGCGCCTTACATCTGGGTGCGCACGCCCAAAGGCGTCACAAGCTGGCAGGCGTTCGACAAAATTTTGAACGACGCCAACGTGGTCATCACGCCCGGCAGCGGCTTCGGCTCCAAGGGCGAGGGCTATTTCCGCATCAGCGCGTTCAACAGCCGCGCCAACGCGGAAGAAGTTTCGAGCCGCTTGCAGGAATTAAAGTGGTGAATGAAAAGCGAACAGATGACAGACATTCGATTGCGCGGGTTTTAATAATTGTCGCGCTGGTCACGGTAGCTCTGTCTGCGGGCGTTTCTTTGCTGGAAAACCATATTGCGTCCAAACGGGCTCAAATCGAAATTCAAAGAAGGCTTGATGCCATTCGCGCCGCCGGCCAGCCGGTGACAGCACAAGACCTTGCCAAATTGTATCCCAACCCGCCGCCGGAACATGACGCTGCCTTACTGCTGAAACCCGCATTGTCGGCAATGGTTGTTCCAAAGGACTCAAAGGAACTTCCTTTGTTCGGAGCAGCGCTGCCACCCGGAACTGCTCCACTTGAAAAGCCGATGCGAGACGAAATAGAACTGTGGGTTAATCAAAATCAGAAGGCATTCGATTCCATCCCCACGGAAAAATTAAAGGGAGCTTGGATCGGATCCGGCATCTCCGGCGGCTTCACAAATTTTCAAAATGTCCTTAAATCCAAGATACATTCTCTGGACAGGCTTTTGTGTTTGGACGCCATTTCGCAGGCTGAATCCAAGCATCCCAGTGAAGCAATACATTCCTTGCAACAAGCCCTGGCAGTTGAAGCGACTTGTGAGAATGAATGGCCGATTGACCTTATGATTCGGACTATTGAAGAAAATATGTTTTTTGAATCATTGGAATTCCTGATCAACCATTTGCAGTTATCCAATGACGATTTGACAACTGTTGAACGGTCACTCCCTCATGATAATACGAACGGTTTGACAGAGATTCTCATCAGTGAACGATGTCACCAAATTTGGGGAATGGAACTCGTTGGGGAAAAGGCAAAGCGTGGCACTATGTCAAGTGGAAGTTCGTGGCATAGAGTGTCTGATTGGTTTAATTTGATTTCCGGGAAAGTGTATCGCGATTCTGACTTTGAATTGCTTTTGGATCGGAGCGCACAGCGCATCGCGGCGACTGAATTACCTTTCAAGCCATGCCTGGACAAATTGGAAAATCTCAAGCCTGGAATTGAAAGCGATGGCCGGCCGGGTTCGCTTGCATTGGAATTAGCCGAAGGCTCAGTGAATATTATCCCCGGCTTTGCGCGCGAAAACTATGAAGGCATTGCTCATTTAAGAATTATTCGCGCTGCGCTCGGCGTTGAACATTGGCGCCTCGCCCATAACGGCAACGTGCCTGACTCACTTGCCAAGCTTGCACCAGATTGTTTTCCGGCAATTCCAAACGATCCGTTTGATGAAAAGCCATTGCGCTATAAAAAACTTGCTCACGGCTATGTCATCTACAGCATCGGTTCGGATTTAACAGATGATGGCGGCAAGGAGAAACCCGCCGACGCCAAAGAAACCGACCATTACGACATCACCTTCACCGTGGAGCGATGACACGGGGCGCCGAACTCCGAGTAAGTTGCGCGCCGCTTGCAGGAATTGAAATGGTGAACCGCTCGGCGCGGAATTGGCTCCGCGCCGTTTGGTCGTCCAAATGATTCTCCGAATTCTCTAGGCCGCGAACGAGGACTCTTTGAGTTCCTTCTCCGCCTGCAGCCAGTATTCGACATCGCGGCCAGGCGGACGCCCGGCTTTTTCCCAGAGAATGTAGGCGCGCGACGCGATGACTTCGGTGGTGATCACGCGGCTGGTTTTTTTCGCCGGCGCTTTTGTCGTCGCCGGCTTGACGGTTGTCTGGCGGCGCGGGCTGCCGGTCGGCGTTGCGGCGGCGGTCTTTTCGGTCTTGGATTTGACGGCTTTGATCGTTTTCATTTGATAAATTTGTTGTGTTTAATGGCGTCAAGTCTTGCGCAAGGACATTTCTGCCTGGCGCAACATCGGGACGGTTTTTCCCCTTGACGAATAAAGTTTATCCGACCCGGCTGGTTTGTCCAGTTTTAACGAGGTTGGATTTCTGCCAATGCAACAAAATAAACCGGCGCGGAATGTTTCCCGCGCCGTTTGGGTTCCCCGCAAAACTTCAACCGGCGATCACGCCGATTTCCACCGGCTCGACATTGACGCCCTGTTTTTCCAGCCAGGTGATGGCGCGGCCCACTTCGCTGCGTGCGCCGTCAAGTTCCAGGCAGACGATGCCGATCTCATCGGTCACGCTGGCCTGGCGGATGTTGGTGACGACTTTGAACTTGTGGCCGACCTCGTAGATGAACGGTTTCTTGATCAGCCTCGGCGGATACATCAGCCACAGGCGCTGCTGCACCGGCGAGTTTGGTTTGGTGACGGAGACTGTTTTTTTAGCGGCCATGCGGTTCAAATTAAAAATTAAAATGGCAAAAGGCAAAATGTATTTTAGACGCGGACTGCAAATGTCATCCGCGTCAGCCCATCGGCGGGCGGAAATTATTTCTTCTTGGAAAACGCCGCGTCGAACGCCGCCGCGTTCGGCGTGAAATCCAGTTTGCGGACGAACGTGCAGCTCTCCGTCGCGCCGTGGACGCGGTCCATGCGGCCGTCCTCCCATTCCACCGAGAGCGGACCGCGATAGCCAACGTCGTTCAGCGCGACGATGATGTCCTCGAATTTAATGTCGCCGTGGCCGAGCGAGCGGAAATCCCAAAACCGGCGCGGGTCGGTGAAATCCGTGTGGCCGCCAAACACGCCCACGGTGCCGTCGCCGTGGCTCCACCAAACGTCCTTCATGTGCGCGTGGAAAATGCGGTTCGGAAATTCGCGGATGAACTTCACATAATCCACGCCCTGATAGCCGAGGTGCGACGGATCGTAGTTAAAACCGAAGCGCGGATGCTGCTTCACGGCTGCGAGCGCGCGTCTGGCCGTGGCGATGTCGAAGGCGATTTCCGTCGGATGCACTTCGAGCGCGAAGTTGACGTTTTTCGTTTCAAACACGTCGAGAATCGGCAGCCAGCGTTTCGCGAAGTCGGCAAAACCTTTGTTGAGAAAATCCTGATTCGTCGGCGGAAACGCATACAGCGCGTGCCAGATGGAGGAGCCGGTGAAGCCGTTGACGACAGCGGGAAAATCATTGCCGTGTTTGCGACCAGGCTTCGCGTCGAAAAATTTTCGCGCGGCACGCGCGGTGACTTTCATTTTTTCAGCGGCGCGCTGGCGGACGCCTTCGGGTTTTCCGTCACCCCAGACATCGGCGGGCAGAATCGCCTTGTGCCGCTCATCAATCAAATCGCACACCGCCTGGCCGACGAGATGCGTGGAAATCGCGTGGCACGACAGGCCATTTTTTTGCAACAGCGCCCATTTCTTTTTGACGTAATCCGGTTCGGCGAGCGCACGATCCGGTTCAAAGTGGTCGCCCCAGCAGGCGAGTTCCACGCCGTCGTAGCCCATCGCTTTTACTTTGGGCGCGAGTTCGGCGAGTGAAAGGTCGGCCCATTGGCCGGTGAAAAGTGTGACGGTTCGTGACATGGTGGTGATTATTTTCAGATGATTTTGCCAGAGCCGGCCGGGAGGTCAATCCGCCATTGAACCAATGTTTTTGGGGTTTGTTCCGCGTGGTGCCGCGAAATTTCTTCCGACGGATGGAAATTGAAAAATAAAAAATAAGTTGCGCGAACCACGCCGCACAGCTTAAAGATTCGCAAACAAATGGGCAAAACACTCATCATCGCGGAGAAACCGTCCGTTGCCAGCGACATCAGCAAGGCGCTCGGAAAGTTTCAGAAGAACGACGATTACTTCGAGAACGACCAGTATGTCATCTCGTCGGCGGTCGGCCATTTGCTGACCATTGCGGTGCCGGAACAGTTTGAGGTGAAGCGCGGCAAGTGGACGTTCGCGCATCTGCCGGTCATTCCGCCGCACTTTGATTTGCTGCCCATCGAGAAAAGCGAGGCGCGGCTCAAAGTTCTGCTCAAGCTCATCAAACGCAAAGATGTCACCGCGCTCGTGAATGCCTGCGACGCCGGGCGCGAAGGCGAATTGATCTTCCGCTACATTGTTCAATACGCGAAGGCCAAGCAGCCCATCCAGCGTCTCTGGCTGCAATCCATGACGCCCGCAGCGATCCGCGATGGCTTCGCGCACTTGCGCACGGATTCAGAAATGATTCCGCTCGCCGACGCCGCGACGTGTCGCAGCGAGAGCGACTGGCTCATCGGCATCAACGGCACGCGCGCGATGACGGCGTTTAATTCCAAAACCGGCGGCTTTCATCTCACGACCGTTGGCCGCGTGCAGACGCCGACGCTGGCGATTCTCGTCGAGCGCGAGGAGAAAATTAAAAAATTCAGGCCGCGCGATTATGCTGAATTGCACGGAACTTTCGCAGCGAAAGCGGGAGAATATGCGGGACGCTGGTTTGATGAAAAATTTAACAAAGAAGAAAGCGAACTTGATCGCGCAAAAAGACTGCTCACGGATTTGCAATTAAATTTGCCGAATGCTGAAAAACGACTTGAAGCGGCGAACGGTTCACTTTGGGAAGAACATCGCCAAGCAGTTCGGATTTGGCATAAGGAAATTGCGGATGCAATTCAGCAAAAATGCCAGGGCAAAATTGGCATCGTTGAAGTGGATGAAAAAAAGCCGTCCACTTCAACTCCGCCGCTGCTTTACGATTTGACGACGTTGCAGCGCGAGGCGAACGGGCGTTTTGGTTTTTCCGCAAAAAACACTTTGGGTCTCGCGCAGGCACTTTATGAAAAACATAAAGTGTTGACTTATCCGAGAACGGATTCGCGTGCGTTGCCGGAAGATTACATCGGCACGGTCAACAAAACTTTGGAGGTTTTAAGCGACACGCAATATAAAAAATTTGCACTCCAGATTTTGGAAAAAGATTGGGTAAAACCCAACAAGCGTATTTTCAATAATGCAAGAGTCTCCGACCATTTCGCAATCATTCCCACGCTGGTCACGCCAAAAGCTTTAAGCGAACCAGAACAAAAACTTTACGATCTGGTCACGAAACGGTTTCTCGCAGTTTTTTATCCGGCGGCGGAATTTTTAATTACAACTCGCATCACCCGTGTCGAAAGCCAGCCGTTCAAAAGCGATGGCAAAATAATGGTCAAGCCCGGCTGGATGGAAGTTTATGGCAAGGAAGTTCAATCGGAAGACGCGCCGATTCTTGTCGCCGTTGAACCAAACGAAAAAGTAAAAACAACGAAAGTTGAAATTGAAGCGAACGTCACCAAACCGCCAGCGCGGTATTCGGAAGCGACGTTGCTCGGCGCGATGGAAGGCGCGGGCAAATTGATTGACGACGAGGAATTGCGCGAGGCGATGTCGGACAAAGGTCTCGGCACGCCCGCGACGCGCGCGACGATCATCGAAGGTTTGATCTGGGAAAAATACGTCGTGCGCAACGGCCGCGAATTGCAGCCGACGGCCAAGGCGTTTTCCATCATCACGCTGCTGCGCGGGCTGAAAATTCCGCAACTCATCTCGCCGGAATTGACGGGCGAATGGGAATTCAAGTTGAACCTCATGGCGCGCGGCAAAATGAAGCGTGAAGATTTCATGGGCGAAATTGCCGACGCCACGCGTGACATGGTCGCGAAGGCGAAGAGCCACGAGAGCGACACCGTGCCGGGTGATTACG
>DATCBW010000113.1:0-12388 GCA_036511615.1 Verrucomicrobiia bacterium
GCGTTGGCCTGCGCGGTGGCACGGGCCTTCACAAAGTTCGGAATCGCGATCGCCGCCAACAGGCCGATAATGGCCACGACAATCATGATTTCCACCAGGGTGAAACCCGCTTTACGGAGGTTCTTGTTTGTTTTCATTTTGCTTATCTTTCGACGCGGCGTGAACTTCGCGGCAGGCGGGTTATAATAATGATGACATTTTCGTTCACTGGATTGCCTGCAACAACCGCAATGTTCTTTTAGCACTCTCAATGCCAAAGTCCAGTGAAATTATTCACACCCTGTTCATAATCGGAGAATTCCGAGGAACTGTAAACATGGGCATTTTCTCACAAATATTGGCGGGCGGCAACCTGTTTGAACCAAAACCAGCCGACAATTAGACAGTGTCCAGCCTTGAAACAACTGAAACTGGACAGTCCGCTGGTAAAAATGGAGCCAGCTGTCGGGCTTGAACCGACGACCTGCTGATTACAAATCAGCTGCTCTACCACTGAGCTAAGCTGGCTTCAAGTCGGCCGGAACTTTGCCAGCAGATGATAAAACCGTCAAGCCGCATAGATTCTCGTGCGTTCCCGTTTGCAGCCGCCGTGCAGGATGCTGCCTCAATCCAAAGGCCGGAGCGTTCGTGAACTTGAACGCATTTTCCCCAGCCATCCATTGACGCCGGCACGGATGTCCCTCATTGTGAGAACGAAGATTCAACCATGACGGAAACTGGATCATCAACACCGCATTCCCCGGACAGCTACTGGCTGACGCGGTTTGTCATGCTGCGGCTGCTGGGTCTTGTCTATGCCGTGGCCTTCTTCGTCGCTGCAAAACAAATCCTGCCGCTGGTCGGTTCGCACGGTCTTCTGCCGGTAAATTCATTTCTCGAACAGGTTCAAAACAACTTGGGATCGCCCGCTGCCGGTTTTGTCCGTTTGCCATCGTTGTTCTGGCTTGCACATTCGGACACCGTCCTGCAACTGGCGGCCTGGGCCGGCTTCGCCCTCGCCTGCATCGTGGTGGCCGGATATGCCAACGCCATCGTGATGGCAGTTCTTTGGGCGCTCTATATGTCGTTCGTCCACGTCGGACAGGACTGGTATGGCTACGGCTGGGAAATCCAACTGCTCGAAACCGGTTTCCTCGCCATCTTCCTCTGCCCGCTGCTCGACGGACGACCGTTCTCAAAACGCCCGCCGCCGCTGGTGGTGCTCTGGCTGTTTCGCTGGCTCATCTTTCGCTTCATGGTCGGCGCGGCGCTCATCAAACTGCGCGGCGACACCTGCTGGCGCGACCTCACCGCGCTCTATTATCATTTCGCGACGCAGCCGATCCCCGGCCCGTTCAGCCGCTGGTTTGATTTCCTGCCGCACTGGATTTTGAAAGCGGGCGTCCTGTTCAATTTCCTCGCCGAACTGATCGCGCCGTGGTTTGCCTTTTATCCGCGCATCGGTCGCCGCCTCGCGGGCATGATCATGGTGCTGTTCCAGTTCACACTCATTTTGAGCGGCAATCTTTCCTTTCTGAACTGGCTCACCATCGTCCCGGCACTGGCGTGTTTCGACGATGGTTTCTGGGCGAAATTGCTGCCGCGCTCCGTCGTAAATCGTGCAACCGCCGCCGCCGCGTCCGCGCGACCCAGCCTCCCGCAGCAACGCACCGCGTTGGTGGTCGCCGTGATGGTCGGCCTGTTCAGCATTCAACCCGTGGTCAACCTGATCTCGCCAAACCAAATCATGAACACATCGTTCAATTCGCTCGACTTGGTGAACACTTACGGCGCGTTCGGCACGGTGGGCCGCGAGCGGTTGAATGTCGTGTTTGAAGGCACGGATGCCGACGCGCCCGATGCCCAGGCCGTGTGGAAAGAGTATCCGTATCGGGCATTGCCCGTCGCGCTGGACAAACGTCCGCCGCAAATCGCGCCCTATCAGCCGCGGCTCGACTGGCAGATGTGGTTCGCCGCGATGAGCACGCCCGAACAGTATCCGTGGACGTTGAACTTGGTCTGGAAACTTCTGCACAACGATCCCGGCGCGTTGAGTTTGTTTGGCGGAAATCCATTTCCCGACAAACCGCCGCGTTACATTCGCGCCGTGCTCTACCGCTACCAGTTTGCGCCGCCGGGAAATCCTGAAGGCAACTGGTGGCAGCGCAAGGAACTGGGCGTCTGGCTGCCGCCAATGTCCGCCGACGATCCGAAATTGCTCAACTGGCTGCAACAGGCCGGCTGGCTCGAAAAAACAAATCCGGCCAGCCCATGAATCATTGCGTCAGATTCACGCGGAACACGGTGCCAGAATTGCATCCGTCATGCCGTGAACAATCTTTTTGTCGGCGGGCACAATTGTTGCCAGCACACCGCCCAACTGCGGACGCGCCGCGTCGCCCTCGCCGCTCACGAAATAATACGGGCACAGCCGCGCCCGGCCTTTCATCGGCACAACTTCATTCTTCACGAAATTAAACCACTGCGCCTCGACAATTTTCGGTTTTTCAAACCGCTGTAAAACGGATGGTGACGTCTCGAAATTTTTCAGCGCCGCATCCACCGCCGCGCTCCAGTCCGCCTGCGACAAATCGCTGCCGAGAAAAACGCCGCGCGCACCCCACGCATTTTCCGAAAAGCCCGACACCTTCAAAATCAAATCACGCTCCTTCTGCGACAGCGTTTTCAACTGCTGCCAGTCCGTCAAATTCAATTCAGGAATCGCCGCGTACGGCGGCAGCGGCGTCGGGTCAACCAGCCAAGTGTAAGGAATTATTTTTTTAAGCTTTGTCAGAAAGCCTTCGCCCAATTCCTGCCGCCAGAAGTTTTGCAGGTTCCGGTTCCACAAAAGCGCGAACAGCATCTTCTCCTCGAACATCGGCTTGGGCGGCGGCGTCAGGCGGATTTTCTTTTCCGCCGCGAGTTCAAAAATTTGTTTTGCGTTCGCTACGTTCACCAGGTCGAACAGCTCAAAGAAACGATAGACCGCGTCGCCGGCCGCAAATTCGTTGAATGTTGAATGTTGAATGTTGAATGTTCGGTGTTTCTGCTGGTTCAACTGTTCGGCCAGCCATTCCATTTCCGGCCGATAAGTTTTCGCCTCTTCCGACACGACGATGTGAACCTGCTTCGCGTCGCCAAAAATGCTTTCAAAACCGCGAATCATCCCGTCAGCACCGCCGAGAACGGAAAAATTTGATTTCGAGTAGGTTTGATTGAGCCACGCCGTCAGCCCGATGCCGCCCGGCACCGAATCCAGTTCCGTTATGCTAAAGCCGTCGTCCGTGAGCAAAATGTCCGGACGAATCACGCGCGGGATTTCGTTTTTGAACGCCGCCGAACGCTGAAGCTCAATCAACTCGCGCGGCTTGCCCAAGTCCAGCCAGCGTGCGACCCATTCCGGCTGTTTGCCCTCGGCGCTCTTGCGGTAAAGCAGATTGGTCGCGCGATAAAATTGCAGCAGCACGCGCCCCAGCGATTCGATTTCCTGCGCCAGATGCGCGCCAAACGGAAACGGCGCGGGCGAAATTTTCCATTCCATGCCCGCAAAAAGTCCGCCAACGGGAATGGAATCGCGGATGAAAGTTGCTGCTTGTTGAGGTGACATGGAAGAAATCACAAACTAACTCACTTCAATCTGCGAGATTTTCCAAATTTCTCTTGTCAGACTAATTAGCAATGTCTGGCGCTTGTCGATATTATCTGCCGTCCATTCGCTAAACGCTGCCAGTTTGTTGTTGATGCGTGTAATGGAACTATTGTTTCCAACCTCGGCAAGCCCAACAATGCTGCTCGTGAGGTAGTATTTGCAATTCGCATACTCTGCCGTTTTCTTTGTGAAAAAATTATTGCTCGCCAAGATATTTAATGGTTTCTCCAATAGCGTGAGGTTGCCAAGCTTGTTCTTGTATTCGTCGTAAATCGCTTTCGGGTTCTTGGCAGCAAAATCTTCGCGCAAATCATCTTTCGGGTTATTGGGCAATATATGTTCAACCTCCAATTCTTTATAGTCATTCAGCGAGCCAGCTTCCCTCAATCCTTTGTAGGCCATATCCACATATTGCGTCAGCTTGGCCAGCAGATACTGTGTGCGATATCGCTGCATGGAATACAATGAGTAGCGTTTCAGGGCGTCAGCAAGTTCGGTGTCCTTTGCTGACATATTCTTTTGGAAGCGTTCACTGATAAAAGAATTGAGCTTTTCCCTTTGCTTACGCGCGTCAGCTTCTTCAGCGATGGCTCGCAACTCGTCGGCCCAGGTTGAAAAATTACGTTCCAATTCTTTCGTCGGTGTTTTGGTGAAAATGTAATAGAACAGAAAACTCTCTAACTGACCGACAAAATGGTCAAATAGCGGCTTCGGAAAATTGCTTGCCGCAAGCAGCAACACATAATGTAAGCTGAACGCACCGCCCGTAAGCGTATACAAATTATCCATGGCGATGTTGGGCTTGCCGTCATTGCCAAAACCACGAGCAAAATTGAGGTAATGCTCTACATTGCGGATGATTTTGCTCACGAACTCCAAAGGTTTATCTCGGTATTGGCAGAGTGCCGCGTTCTCCTTTTTTATAAACCAGTCGTAAATCTCATTCTCACGCACAACCGCGTCCTTGCGATCCTTCTCGCCTCGGTCAATCTCAATTTTGTAGTTAGCCATCAAGAAATAACGGAGAAACCGCAACGGTTTCTCCTTGGCCTTCTCCAAAGGCATGGTGACTTTCTTCCACTCGTTCTTGAGTTGAGTAAATTTTTGCGGATTTACTTGCGTGAACAGTAGATTCTTCAGCAGATCCATCGGATTCAAACCGACACCGCGTTCGTTGATAGTCTCAAAAATCTTTAATGCACTGCTGATGTCCGTGGAAATCTGGATGAACACCACATTGTGCGCTAGATAACCCCAGTATTTTTTGAGCTTCGCATTGTCATCGTAATTGTCTTTCAGATAACGGTGAAT
Organism: Verrucomicrobiia bacterium; assembly: GCA_036511615.1. Taxonomy (GTDB): domain Bacteria; phylum Verrucomicrobiota; class Verrucomicrobiia; order Limisphaerales; family UBA11358; genus UBA11358. The sequence goes on from DATCBW010000113.1 coordinate 4,940, forward strand.
AGTGCCGTAGGCATTCACCAGATTTTCCAGTGAACCGAAGCTTGTGATGCCAGCCGCCTGAATACCAGCCCGTGTGACCTGTGGATCAGCCTCAAGCGCTACAATTTTGGTCATCACTTCACTGGCGTTCTCGTAGCGTGGATCAAGTTTCAGACTGGTGCGGATTTCTCCCTCGCTAGATGGGTAGCTGGTCGAAATCAAACCGCTGATCATCTGGCCTTGCGGTTCGCCGCGAAAGAGATGTTTTAACACGCATAGCAACAAAAAAAATGTGGTCAACCGTTGCTGTCCGTCGATTACCTCGTAGTGATTTTTTGGGTCAGTCGGTGAAACTAACACCATGCCGATAAAATACTCACGGCTCACGCCGCTATCAATCTGTTCGTTGATGTCGTCTAGTAATTGCAGCACTTCCTTATCTTTCCAAACATACTCGCGCTGGTAATCTGGAACTATGTAGAAGCACTCAATGAACGCTTCATGGATACTGTATTTGTGGTCTTCAATCTTTGCCATATTCGTATTAAGTCCTGATTTGCCCGTTGCCGATGCCGAGCCATTTGTAGCTGGTCAATTCGTCCAGACCCATCGGGCCGCGCGCGCCGATTTTGTCGGTGCTGATGCCGATCTCCGCGCCCATGCCGAATTCGCCGCCGTCGGTGAACCGCGTGCTCGCGTTCCAATACACCGCCGCCGAATCCACTTCGGCGAGGAATTGCTTCGCGTGCGCTTCGTTTTTTGTGACGATGCTGTCCGAGTGCGCCGAGCCGTAAAAATTGATATGATCAATCGCGGCGCGCACGCCGTCCACGACGCGGATGTTCAGGATGTAGTCGTTGTATTCGGTGAACCAGTCCTGCTCGGCTGCCGCCTTGATTGCCGATTGCCGATTGCCGATTGCCGATTGAACCAAACCAAATGAAAGTGCGTCGCAGCGCAACTCAACGTGCTTTTCTGCGAGCTTCTGCGCCATCTGGGGAAGAAACTTTTCCGCGACGGTTTTGTCCACCAGCAAGGTTTCCATCGCGTTGCAGACGGCGGGACGCTGAACCTTGGCGTTCATCACTATTTCTTCCGCCATTTTCAAGTCGGCGTCGGCGTCCACGAAGACATGGCAGACGCCCTTGTAATGTTTAATGACGGGAACTTTGGAGCAGTCCGCGACCGCGCGGATGAGGCTCTCGCCGCCGCGCGGCATACAAAGGTCAACGTATTGTGTGAGCGAAAGCAAAATCGGAATCGCCTCGCGGTCGGTCGTCGGCACGACCTGGATCGCGTGTTCGGGAAAACCGCGATGCGCAATTTTGCCCGCGTCAATCATGATCTTGGCGATGATCTGGTTCGAGTTCAACGCTTCCTTGCCGCCGCGCAGAATCGTGGCGTTGCCGGACTTGAAGCAGAGGCTCGCGGCGTCCACCGTCACGTTCGGACGCGATTCGTAAATGATGACGATGACGCCGATGGGCGTGGAAATTTTTTGCAGCTTGAGTCCGTTGGGCCGCGTGCGTTCGTCGAGAATTTTCCCGACGGGATCTGGCAGCGCGACGACTTCGCGCAAACCTTTGGCCATGCCGGAAATTCTTTTGTCGTCGAGCTTGAGCCGGTCGAGCATCGCCGATGACAAACCGTGCTGCGCGGCGAATTCCATGTCGAGCGCGTTGGCCTCCTTGATCGCTTCGGCGTTTTGTTCCAGCGCGGTGGCCATCGCCAGCAGGCAGGCGTTTTTCTCCGCCGTCGTCAGCTTCGCAAGTTCGCGCGACGCGGTTTTGGCCTGTTTCGCCAGTCGCGTCATTTGGTCGTTCAAATTCATGTCTGCTGATAATTCAGCAAGCTAGGTTAAACGAATTAACCCGATTGTCAAAACGCGGCGCGACCGGCGGTTCAAGGCGTCTGGACGCGATAAAACCGCGTGGCCGGACCATTCGTGGTGGTGAACTGGTAGGAACTGCCGGAAATGTTGGTGGTGAGCGCGGCGGTGCCGTTGGTGGTCCAGGCGGTGCCCAGTTGATTTGCCTGCAGCAGATGAAAGGTCGTCGCGGCGGCGGGTGAGACGGTAAAATTAAGTTTCACCTGGCTGTTGGTGATCACGGGTGTTTTCAACGTAATGACCGTCGGGCCGGCAATGGCGGTCACTTGCTTGACGGTTCCGTAGTCAAGCGGAAAATCGGTGAAGACAAGGCCGCGCGCCTGCAAAACATAATTGCCCGTCTGCGTGGGCGTAAAGGTGAAGTTAGTTGAGCTGGTCGCGCTGGTGGAAATGTTCACCAGTTGCTGCGTGTTCGTCACGACAATGTTCTCCAGACACCAGCCGACGTAAGGAGCGGCACCAGTGAAATAGCTGATTGATGTAAGGTCATAATTAAACCGCAAAAGAGTATTCTTGCCCGCGTAGGCCGACAATGAAAGCGTATGCAAGGTGAAACTAGATTCGCCCGATCCGCCGGTGCCAGTTTGCGTGTAAATATCCTGCCATGCGATTCCGCCATCGGTGGAGATTTGCACACGCGCTATTTCGGCGGTCGTGGCGTAACCCAGCAGACTCTTGAAACTCACCGTCGTCGTGTTCGAAGGAAACAAAGATTCGTTCAACTGAAACAATTGCGGCACGGGAACGGTGTGCGTCAGGTGAAAACATTTGCCGGAACCTGCGGGCGGATTGGTGATCAGCGGATAAGTCGCCGCCGGTGAAATGGTGAAATTCGTCGTGCCGTTTTGCGCATTGTCAGTCAAGTCGCCGTTAGTGGTCTGCGCCGTCAGCCATTGATAGCTCGTGGTGTTGGGATTGGTCGCGGGCGTGCAGGTGTAGGCGTTGCCGGTGCTGGCGACCGGCTGGCTCGATCCGCTGATGACCAGCGGAAAATAATCCGTGCCGGTGGTGGCGGGATCACACAAAGTCACATTGTAGGAAAAACTTTGCGGGCCGGCCGTGGTCATCACGTTGCCGATGCTGATTGCATAGACCGTGTCGGTGCCGCTAAACGGGAATTTTGCCGAGGAAGAGGTCGGGTCAAGGCCTGATGGATACCACACCAAAGAATTTTCGCCATACCCGGTCGCATAACTTTGTTTGACCACGGCAACCGCAACCCCGTTGCTGGTCATGCTGACGGTGGCGGCGCTCAAATCTGCATTCGACAGGGCAAACGACCATTGTGGAAAGACAACCTGATATGGCACATAGCCGGCCGGCGGCCACGCGACATACGGATTGCGCGTGGCGGGCCGGGGTCCGCCGTAATTGGCGTCAAAAACCCACGTCGCGTTTGCCGACTTGTAACTGCCTTCCGGCGGCACATCGCCAGTGCCCATGACTTGCGTTTGCGGATAAAGAATCCAGCGCCGATGGCCGGTGGCAAAATTGCTCCCGCCCGAATCTTGGATGAACGCGTTGATCGCATCCGGGCCGTCGCTGCCGAGTTCCAAATTTGAATTCACCGCTGCGTTGGTTGCGTCCATGCCGAAACAATCCCATCCCGTCCAATCACCGCTGTGCTGCAGCGCATTATGCTCCGACATCATGACGGCTGCCGCCTGGTCCTTGGTGCTCTCGCCCGCATCGAAAGTTACTGCCGCCGGAATTCCCGCCTGTGCGCGAAACCAATTGATGCGCCGTAGTGTGACGCTGGCAAACGTCGGCGAATTGGTGCCTGGAATACAAGAGGCGGTAACGGCGGTCGAGTTTATCGGCGTGCCGTCGGATGAAGTGTAAACCGCGTTAAAAAACTCCCGCACCTGCTCGCGCGAACTGGTGTCCACGTTGAAACCGCCCGTCACAATTTGCGGATGCGGCCCGCCGCCCGGCAACCCCGAAACATCTTTTGGTGCCAGAGGGGCATCGCCAAGCGTCAACTCGGCACACAGTGAATTTGCCGCGCAGACGAAAATTGCCAGCAGCAATATGAACCGAAAGAATTTTATCTTCCGCATGAATGACAACGAACCACGTTCTGCAAGTCTAGTCGAGCCGAATATCGCTTGTATGATTATTTTGATCCTGACTTCATCTGTCCATAGGCGGCAGCGCAAATTGCATCGGCAAGCTGCTGCGACGTCCATTCATTGCCGTTAAATTGCTGGCTGATCCGGCCGGCGGGATCGAGCACGATGGTCCGCAGGTTGTGCGAAATGTTCGAGCCTTGACGCATGACCATCAAGCCGATGTGCGGCGCCAGTTTGGCGAGCGTGTTGGTGGTCGCAGCGGCGAACAGCCAGTGGCTGGCGCTGTCGCCGCGATAGATGTTGGCATAACTGGCCAGCGTTTCGGACGTGTCGAATCCGGGATCAAAAGAAATGGAAAGCAACTCCCAGTTGGCGGGTGCATTGGTCATGGCCAAAATTAAATCCCGCGTGGCGGCAAAATTCCGGTTCATCAACGGGCAATAATCCGGCAGCGGGCAACGCGTGAAAAAGAATGTCAATGCCACCGCCTTTCCACGAAAGTCAGATATGTGAATGTGCCGGCCATCTTCCGCCAGCAGGTCGCCGTCCGGCAGCAAATCTCCCGGCTTGAGCCTGGAAAAATCGCCGCGCGCCATGTTCATGGAGTTGGTCGGAATTTCAACTGCTTGTCCGGTGCGCTGAAAATTTTCCACCCAGTCGTTGGTCTGGTTCACAACGAGCGTGAAAGTGATCTGGTCGCCGGGCGAAAGGCCGTTCAGTTCATTCGTGTTTTGCACCGGAAAGGGCATGGTCATTTCCATCATGTAACCGGGAATGGCTTGATGATGGATGGTGATCTGCCGGCGGCCGGGTGCGATTTGTTCCACGACGCCGCGCGCGGAATAGGAATGTGGAGTTTGCCCGTCGGCAGCGGACGCGGCAAAAGTGGAATGGCTGCCGCTGGCAGCGAAAAGCAGGAGTGCGCCAAGGCAGTTGAGGTTCTTGATAATTTTTTTCAGTCCGGCTGGTTTCATAAAATTCATTTTCGCAATTGGGCGATTTCGGCCACGACGGCGGTTGCCACGTCATTGTTCAGCCCGTTAAAATATGCACGCACGTTGCCCTGCGGGTCCACCAAGGCGATGCGCTCGATGTTGGCAAAGTTGCCCGGCATGTAGGAGAAAACGTCATTGGTGTCCGGCAACAGAAAACTGGTTCCAATCAGGTTGTGAATCATGGCCTCGTCGCCGGTGAGGAACAGCCAGCGGTTCGTATCCGCGCTGAAATGCCGGCTGTATTTCGCGAGCACCGGAACCGAATCGTCTTCCGGGTCAACAGTCAGCGAAACGAGCCGCACGTCCGGCTGGTTGGTGGTGAGCTGCTGGATTTGCGTCATCTGCCGGCTCACGACTGGACAGGTCAGCGAACAACTGGTGAACAGAAAACTCACCACGAGAATTTTGCCGTCCAAGTCCGCCCGCGTGATTTTGCGGCCAGATTGATCGTCGAGGGAAAACTGGATCAACTGGCGCGGATGGTCCGGCTGAATGGCGGCCGGCGGCGAGTCCGGCAGGTTCTCATAAGCGGCTGCCGGCGTTTGATCCCGGTGGTTCAACGCAAACAGCAGCAGGCAAAAGCCGGCTCCGAAAACCAGTGACACGGTCACGGCGACGAAAAGAAACAATCGTTCTTCGCGATTTGCTTTGGAACCGGCTTTTGCACTCATTGCGATTTGCTTTTCAATTCCGCCCCGGCGGCGCCGGTTTTTTTCATGTTTGGTTTTGGCATTTGGATTAGAACATATAGCTCACGCTCAACTTGAACAGCACCGGCGCGGCAAGCTGGTTGCCGGTGACATTTTGGAAAACCGGAAATTCCGCGTCCGCGTAAATTTTCACCGGATGAATGTGGAATTCGATTCCCGGCGAAAGCATGACGCGCTGGTAGCCCGAATTCTCCGGGTCAGCGGCAGCTCCGTTGTCACGTCCGCGCCAGGAGCCGATGACCTGCGCCAGCGGCGTGACATGCACACGGCCAAGCCACAGGTTGTTGTAATAAATTCCCGCCGCCGCGTCCGCCTCCAGCCCCGGGCGATAGTCGCCCTGCTTAAGCGTGGGCAAGTCCAGTTCCGCCTGCGAGAACCAGCTCCAACTGTTGTTCTGCGTCAGTTGATGCCGGGAAAATCCGCCAAGCAAAATGTCCGTGCTGCCGGTGCCAATCTGCGAGTCGCGATCCACCAAATCCGCGTTGCGGTTGAAACTGCCGGTCGGCAACTTCAAGCCGAACGTCAACCCAGTGGACAAATCCTCCGAGAATCCGGTGTAAATGGCCTTGAGGCGGATGTCGCCCAGTCCGTTCCAAGTCCGGGAAAGCGTTGGCGGCGGCGCGGAATCGTTGGCGGTGTCAAACGTGCGGCTCCAGTAGGGCAGCTCGACCTGCACACCCCAACTGCGATTGAACATATATTGCAACCCCAGCGTGACGAAAAGCGTTTCAATCTTCTTGTCATCATTGTTGTCGGCGGGGGCGGGAGACGTGCCGTTCCAGTTCCGGTTTTGATTCTGGTAATCATAATTCAGAAACGCCATGCCGCCCGCTCCTGATGGAAACATCGAGCTGGTCGCCACGTCAAACACGCCGCAGCCGCACGCGCACGCAAAGGCCGCGCCCGGCGCCAAAACTCCCGCCAACAAACTGACACCGACTTTTTTCAACTGCGAATTCAAATTTTTTTTCTTCATTTTCAAAGTTCAAAATTGCGGGAACGCACAACGGCGTTCCCAGGTTAAAATGGGAACATTTTTTCGCGCCAGCAAGTGGCGCGGGAAACCAAACTGCGAAACTCAAACCTGGAACGCGCGCGGCGGCGGCACCGGCGGCTTGGGGAAGGATGAATCCGCGAACAGTCCCTCCAGCGAAAAGGCGGAGAACTGTTTCGGCGAAATCAGCGTGATCTGTTCAATGTGAGGCGGGGATTCCAGTTTCAACACCGGCAACACGGCCTCGGATTTCCGCTCGGATTTTTTGGCGGCGGCGATGGCCTTGCACAGACAGCACGGATGCCGGCCGTCGAATGTTTCGGCCACCGCGTCGTGAAATGAACTGGAATGCAGATTGTCCGTGAGCATCGTCATCCATGCGACCGTCTGCAGCGCGGCCCAGTGCAGTCCCGTCGTGAGAACGAGCGCGACAACCACCAAGAATTTTCCAAAACGCGAAAACACACGGACAAATTAAGCCGCCGCCGCCGAAGCGCAAGCGTGTAAAGTCCCGTAGCAGCCGACGTGAGGAGGCTCATTATTTTCGACGTGCAATATGCGATTGCATGTGGCGAGCCTGAACTGTGAAGCGATTCGACATCCGTAAATCTAAAATCGTAAATTGGATCAGAGCCTCCTCACGTCGGCTCCTACGATTTAATCTTCAGAAATCCAAACCAGTGTGCCGCTGGGCAGCAGATCAAACAGCGGAATCAAATCCGCATCGGCCAGATGAATGCAGCCGCATGATGCCGGTTTGCCGATGGACGAATGATCCGCCGTGCCGTGGATGTAAATGTAGCGCGCGTGC
>DATCBW010000114.1:0-13431 GCA_036511615.1 Verrucomicrobiia bacterium
CGACCGGTTGGATCAAGCCTTGCTGGAACATTACGGCACGGAACTCATCGCCCCCAACAAAATCAACCGCCGGATTCCCACGCAGGATGGCCGCCCGCTGCGCCGCTACATCCGCCGCTGGAAAATCGAGCGGCTCTTTGCCTGGCTCTTCCACTTCCGCCGGCTGGTGGTCCGTTATGAATACCACGCGGAGAATTTTCAAGGCTTTGTTCATTTGGCGGCGGTAATCATCCTCTTGCGGCATTTATGAGATACGCTCTACTTAAAACACAGTTATTCAGCGTGCCTCCAGTATTACCACCGCCTTCTCCCGCAGAAAGATTTCCAGCAATAAGGCAATTATTTGCTGTGCATAAAATTAGTCCGCCACCAGAAGGCGCAGAGTCAACCGGCGTGAAATTCCCGATCACAAGGCATTGGTTCAAAACGCTCAAAGCTGCGCCGCCGCCTAAACATGCCGCGTTGCTGATGATCAAACAATTATTGAGAACGCTTTGAAAAGCCGCGCCGCCATACGGGCCATAAAACGGCATCAGGTTATTTGAGAGAACGCACGAGAGCAAAGTCCCCTGATAAACGCCCGCGCCGCCGCCGGCATAACTTGGACTTAGATTGCCCACCAAAAAACAATTGGTAATTATGGCATTCGTGGATTCGCAATACACACCACCACCAACCGTTGTATTGTTATTGATGTTGGAAGCCCGGGTTGCTCCATTGGTAATGGTGAATCCGTTCAATACCGCATTGTTGGCCATATAGACACAACGAACGTTATTTGAATAATACAGTTGGGGATTGATATAAGAGTTCGAATTAAGTGGATCTTGGAATCCTTGAATGACCGTCACGGCCGGACCATTAACGCTTTGCACGGTGACAGCTTTGTTGATGACCACGCGGTTGGTCAGCGAGCCATAAACTACCCGTCCGCCGGTGTTGTAAAGTCCGTTGGTGACGAGAATCAGATCGCCATCCGTTGCGACGTCAATGGCGCTTTGTATCTCTGTCGCCGCCGTCGGCCAGTTGGTGAAAGGTGCGGCTGGCGATGAGTTGGCCGCGTTCACATAATACGTCGTCGCCCCAGCACGCAGCGCGACCACGAGCAAAAGCCCCACGCCCAGCAGACCAAGATGAAGGAGCTTGCGGCTCATGGTTGTTTTCATAATGGAAAGTTGTTCCGATTTCATTTCACGCCGGCACAGTAACACTCGCCGGCTGACTCCACAATCCCACTTGCGCATCAGCGAGGCGGTAGATGGCCTTGTAAGTCCATTTCACGGAGGCGGCGGGGAAGGGCTGCGTGTCCGTGTAGCCGGGCGTGGTGTCAATGGTCAGCAGCACGAAGCCTTTGCCATCGGCACGATCCACCTGAATCTCGCAACTGTCGAGGAACGCGCTGTTGCCGCCCCAGCCCCATTTCACATTCACCACGTTGCCCATGATGGCAACGGAAATGACCGGCTGCACGGTGGTCATGTCCGGCCCGGTCTGCGCGGTGCCGACGATGCCGAGGTTCGTGGCGTTCGTATCGGAACATTTGCCGCCGTCCTTGATGGACTGGACGAGCGCGAAGATGCGGGTGAGCGCGCCGGTGTTGGTTGCAACTACGCCAGCCGGTAGCGCGGGCGCAGTAAATACTGGCAACGCCATGAGCGCGGTGCCGTCGCCGGTCTGGGCTTCGACGGCGGCATCGGTGCAGGCGAGCGACCAGGCACGTCCGGCGGGCAGCCACGATTGCAGGATATACATCAGCCAGCCGCAATCGCCGACGGCGGCGTTGACTTGTGCGGCTGTCAGGCCGAGGGCGGCGGCCAGCGCGGGGAGTTTGTTGCTGAAATTGCCCAGCCAGATGACTTGATCGGTTTGGCGGGCGGGATAATAGGTGTTTCGTTTCATGTGGGTGTGTTGGTTGGTGGTTGAGGCATCTTTTTTACTGGAAATCGCAGAATTTAAGCATAAATGGCTGGTTTTCTGCGAAAATGAGGTCGCCCCTTGGGTCGCGGGGCGCGCCCCATGCCGCGCGGGGCGAGTTTTCTGTCGCAAGAGGTGCGCCCCATTTGAAAAGGGGTGAAACATTTGCCACAAGATGTGCGCCCCATCCGGGAAGGGGCGAGAATTTTACGGCAAGAGGTGAAGCACCTGCGGCGAGGGACGACGTTTTTATTGCGCGAGGTGCGGCACTTGAGAAAAGGGGCGTGCCACTTGGGATAGAAAATTCACCCCTTGCCGCCGGTGCTGCCGCTGCCGACAAGCAAGACTCCGCACTATTGCGCGGTTGCGCGGTTGCGCGGTTGCGCGGTTGCGCGGTTGCGCGGTTGCGCGGTTGCGCGGTTGCGAAATTTTTTTCCAGAATTTTCATGGGGCTTGGCAAGATTTGAATTGAGGGCAGGGAAGTTGTCAAGCGGTTATCATCAGCGTGAACAAAATTTTCAATTCCACCACCTTCCGCTGCGAATGGCGAAAACAATTGTGACAGTTCTGATCGCCGCATCCACAGCGACCTCCGGCCAAAGTCCGTTCTGCGCGCACGCAATCCAAAAGCCGCCGCAAGCAATGCGATGAACAGCCAATGAAACCACGCCGCCAATTTGGAGTTGACCTCTGCATTTGAGAGCGACAGTGGAGATAGCGCGGATTCTCTTTGCCGGATCATATTTTCCGAATTTTATCTGCCCTTCGTCCATTTCATCGTCGCCCGTTTCAACTCGCGGTCGGAGTCGCGTTTCTTGATGTCGTCCCGCTTGTCGAACGACTGTTTGCCTTTGCCGACGCCGAGCGAAACTTTCACCTTGCCGTTCTTCCAGTAAAACGCCAGCGGGAACAGCGCGTTGCCTTTCACCGCCGCGAGGCCAAAGAGTTTTTTGATTTCCGATTTGTGCAGCAGCAATTTGCGCGGCGCCTTGGTTTCGTGATTCTGGAGGTTGCCGTGCGAATACTCGTCAATATGCGCGTTGTAGAGCCAGACCTCGTCTTTTTCGACGCGCGCAAAGGCGTCGGCGATCTGCCCTTTGCCTGCGCGCAGCGACTTGACCTCCGTGCCGTGCAGGACGATGCCCGCCTCGAATGTTTCGAGGATGTGGTAATCGCGCCGGGCTTTGTGATTGGTCACGATGTCGGCCATGCCAGACAAGTTAGAAGGAAGCGGGCAGAATGTAGAAACAAAAATGCTGCGCGCAAGCGAATGAAGAAGCCTCATCAATTTGCGGCAGGCAGAACGACGTCTGCATTCCGGCGCAACGGTCGCTGGACGGATCAGCTTGAAAGACTTTTCACGGCCCGGCTTTGACGGGGCGGACAGATCAAAAAACAACTCAACCCGTTGCAAAGTGATTTGCCGCATCCATCCGGTGCGGCTGGTAAATTGGGTGCGCCGAAATCAATAAACTTGTGAAGAATTAGATTGCGCGGCCAGGGCAAAATCAGAACATTTCCCCATGCCAATGCGGGATGGATTTACACACAGCAAGCCGGAGCCGGCGGCCTCATCAAGCGTGCCGGCTCTGCGGTGCAGCGTGAAAGGCAGGATTGCTTTCATGTATGCGTTGCTCGTGGGCGTCAATGCCGGGGCGTGGATTTGGGCGTTGATGGCCTTTCATCATTATCCGGTTCTGCTGGGCACGGCGCTCCTGGCTTACACATTCGGCCTGCGTCATGCGATGGATGCCGACCACATCGCAGCGATTGACAATGTGACGCGCAAAATGATGCAGCAGGGCAAACGCCCGGTGACGGTCGGCTTCTTTTTTTCCCTGGGCCATTCAAGCATTGTTTTCGGTCTGACCATCGCCATCGCCCTGGCTTCCGTCGCGATCAAAGCGCGCTTTGACTCCTTTGCCGCCATCGGCGGGATCATCGGGACCGCTGTTTCCGCATTTTTTCTTCTGACCATCGCCATCGCCAACATCATCATTCTGATTTCGGTCTATCGCACCTTTCAGCACGTCAAGCGGGGAGGCCGGTTTGTGGATGAGGATCTCAATCTGATGCTCTCCCGGCGTGGATTCTTCGGCCGCATTTTTCGGAATTTGTTCCGGTTGATTGAGCATAGCTGGCAGATGTATCTCGTCGGCTTTCTCTTCGGTCTGGGTTTCGATACCGCAACCGAAGTGGGCGTGCTGGGCATTTCGGCGACGGAAGCGACGAGGGCTTTGCCGGTTTGGTCAATCCTTGTTTTTCCAACCCTCTTCACTGCTGGCATGGCGCTGGTGGATTCGACCGACAACATTCTGATGCTTGGCGCCTATGGCTGGGCCTTCGTAAAACCGATCCGCAAACTTTATTACAACATGACGATTACCCTGGTTTCAATCCTGGTGGCATTGCTGATTGGCGCGATTGAAGTGCTGGGTCTGATCGGCGATGAATTCCAGATTCACGGTGCGCTTTGGGATGCCATTGGTTTGCTGAACAACAACTTTGGCGTCGTTGGTTTCGCCATCATCGGTGTTTTTGGATTGAGCTGGGCAGCTTCGATCATCATTTATCGCCTGAATCGTTATGACGAGATTGAAGCGGAAACGGTTCCCGCCGACTGAAGGCTTGCCGTTGGCGCCGCCGGCTGCCCTTCCCATTTCAATGTTCATTCAGGCTGCCGCGCCGGTAGCCTTGCAAATCCAGCGTGACATGAGCGTAGCCGATTTTTTTCAACGCCTCCGCCACCGTCGAAATTTTTCCGTTGGCGAGCAGTGTCGGAATTTCCGCCGGAGCCAGTTCTATCCGTGCAAAATTTTGCTTATGCATTTCATGGTGCCGGACGCGCACGTCGTGGAAGCCGAGGTCGCGCAGAACGTATTCCGCCAGCTCGATCATCCGCAATTTTTCCGGAGTCACCGTTTCGCCATAAGGCACGCGCGAGCTCAGGCACGCCATCTGCGGCTTGTCGGCCGTGGGCAGGCCCAGCTCGGCGGAGAGCCTGCGGATTTCCGCCTTCGTCAAACCCGCTTCCTTGAGCGGTGCGCGCACTTGAAACTCCGTCGCCGCCTTGGCGCCGGGACGAAAATCGCCGGCGTCGCTCGCGTTTTCACCGTAGGCGATCACCGCGAAATTTTCCGTCTTCGCCAGCGGCGCCAGTTCCTCAAACAACTCGTGCTTGCAAAAATAACAGCGGTTCACCGGATTCGCGGTGTAGTCCGCGCTGGCAAATTCCAGCGTGTGGATGACGCGAACGGGAAAAGAAAACTTTGCCGCGATGTCGAGCGCCTCCGCCAGTTCGCGGCGGGGCAGGCTCGGTGAATCGGCAATCACCGCCAAGGCGCGGCCGCCGAGCACCTCATGCGCGACGCGGGCCAGCAGCACCGAGTCCACGCCGCCGGAATACGCCACGAGACAGGAGCCGTAGCTTTTCAGCAGCCTCCGTAATTCCGCCAGTTTGTCCGCAGCATCGTTGTTCATTTTAATTTTTTCGCGGCCTGCATCGCCGTCTCGTAAATCCATTTCACTGGCACCTTCTGTTGCGCCGCCAGTTTTTTTACTGATTCATATTCCGGCGCGGCCTGCACCACTTTACCACCAAGCCGGCCAATTTTCACGGTGACTTCGCCCGACACCGTTTTGACTTCGGCAAATTCCCGGTGCAGCTTGCGCCGTTCGGCAATGGTCTTGCGGACACCAAATGCGGTGGTTTCGCGCAGCATCAATTCGCCGAATTTGTCCGCGTCGGCTTCCCTGCACAAAACCGTGAGCAAAACGCCGGGACGGTTTTTCTTCATTTGAACCGGCGTGTGAAAAACGTCCAGCGCGCCGGCGGCCAGCGCCGCTTCGACAAAGTGGCCGAGAATCTCCCCGGTGCAATCATCCAGGTTCGTTTCCAGCACGGCAATTCTGTCGGACTCCCAATCCAAACCGGGCGGGGAGGTTTTCGACTTCGGGCTTTGGGCTTTGGATTGTCCGCCCAGGATGGCGCGCAGAACATTCGGGCGTGTTTTGTTGTCGCGGGTGCCGAGGCCGTAGCCGATTTTCCCGGCGACCAGGTTCTCAATCGGGCCAAAACTTTCCACAAATTCCGCGAGCAGCGCCGCGCCGGTGGGCGTGACCAGTTCGTGCGGCTCATCGCATTGCGTCAGGCCAATCCCCCGCGCGCCGAGAATGGCCAGCGTGGCCGGGGCGGGAACGGGAAAACAACCGTGTTCACAACGAATCCAGCCCGTGCCTTCGACCACGGGCGATGCGAGCACGCGCGGTTTGCCGAGCAGTTCCAGCGCGACGGCCGCCCCGACAATGTCCACAATGGAATCCACCGCGCCGACTTCGTGAAAGTGAACCTGTCCCGGCGGCATCCCGTGGATTTTCCCCTCGGCCACCGCGATGCGTTGAAATACCGCGATGGATTTTTGTTTCACCCACGCGGAAAGTTTGCTGCGGGAAATCAGCTTTTCAATTTCGGCAAAATTTCGTCGCCCCGCGTGATGCGGTTCCTCATGTGCATGGCCGTGGTGATGATGTTCGTGCTCATGGGCATGGCCGTGATCGTGTTCATGCGCGAGGTGGACGTCAAATTTCACGCCGGCGATGGCGGATTTTTGCCCGCGCGAAACGTGGAGATGGTAGCCGTCGAGCTTGAGCTTTTTCAGTTCGCGTTCCAGCTTTTGGGCGTCCACGCCGAGATCCAGGAGCGCGGCGACGAACATATCGCCCGCGATGCCGCTGAAAAGGTCGAGGTAAAGTGTTTTCATCATTGCGAAACCAGCGCGTTAATCTGGCTGGCGGCGTATCCGGCGCCAAAGCCGTTGTCAATGTTGACCACCGTCACCCCGCTGGCGCAACTGTTCAACATCGCCAGCAGCGCGGCGATGCCGCCGAAGCTGGCACCGTAGCCAATGCTCGTCGGCACGGCGATCACCGGCCTGGCGACCAGGCCCGCGACGACGCTCGGCAGCGCGCCTTCCATGCCGGCGACGGCGACGATGACGTTCGCGGCTTGAATGGTTTCCAAGCGCGCCAGCAATCGGTGGAGTCCGGCAACGCCAATGTCGTGGATTCTTTCCACCCGGTTGCCCATGATTTCGGCAGTGACGGCGGCTTCCTCGGCCACCGGCAAATCGCTGGTGCCGGCACAGATCACGGCGATGAACCCGGCGTGTTTCGGTAACGGCTTGGTCTCGATGGTTACGCAGCGGGCGGGCGGATGATGAACAGCGCGTTTGAATTTCTTCCGCAAAGCGCGGGCATGATCCACCGTGACACGCGTGACGAGAACTGGTTGGCCGTGTTCCAAAAGCTTGGCGGCGATTTTGACAATCTGTTTCGGCGTCTTGCCGGATCCGAAAATGACTTCAGGGAAATCTTTTCGGAGCGAACGATGCAGATCAACCTGGGCGAAGCCGAGGTCGGCCACCGGGGCGGACTGGAAGGCCCGCAGGATTTTTTCGCGCGGGATTTTTCCGGCGCGGAACTGCTCCAGCAATTGTCCGGCTTGCATGGCATTCATGGAACAGTTTTTCTGACCGGCAGGCAACCGTGTTCCGGTTGGAAAAAAGTCGCGTCATTCATGCGGATTCATTGACATCGTAAGCCTGGCGGAGTTTTATACAACCCGAAAAGCGCTGATGAAACGAGCGCACTCAAATCTGTCAATCGGTCGCAAGCCTGGGTTTTTCGATCCGCTCACATCCCGCCGGCTGCAACACGGAATCCCGCGCGACGGGCGCGAAAGATCCGCAAAGAAATCCATTGAAATGTCCCGCCAGAATCGCTGCTCCGGCGGTTTAGGAATCCGGCCCTTAATGCTTCTTGCGCTTCTTGGCCACCGGGCGGACCGCCGCCACGGCTTCCGGCACATCCCAGCCCATTTTGTTCTCGAGAATTTCCGTCAATGCGATGTCCGCCAGGCCCATGCTGGCCGGCACATCCACCAGCGGACGTCCCCAGCCGCCGCCCCCGGCGTTGAGCTGGCGCACACGGCGCGAGATGAGATTGACCAGCACGTTGGGGTTGCCCACTTTTTCCACGGCTCTTTTGCAAAGTTCAGCGTTCATTTGTTCTAAATTCGAGTTGGGGAGCATACCGGATAGACGCTTTCATGCAATAACAAAAAAATCCCTTCAAACTTGTCTCCCTTTCCGGCATTTTTTAAGCATCATTTTATGGTCGCCAAAAAATCACCGTTCAATCTGAACCAATTTCTTGCCACGCGCACCGAAGCCGTCAACCGCGCGCTCGACAAATTCCTGCCGTCGGAAAAAACCAAGCCCGCCACAATCCACAAAGCGATGCGCTACTCACTCTTCGCCGGCGGAAAACGGATGCGCCCCGCCGTTTTGCTCGCGGCGGCGGCGGCTTGCGGCGGTTCGGAAAAAAATGCGCTGCCGCTCGCCTGCGCCGTCGAGTGCATCCACACCTACTCGCTCATCCACGACGATCTGCCCGCGATGGACGACGACGATTTTCGCCGCGGCAAGCCGACCAACCACAAAATTTTCGGCGAAGGCATCGCGGTGCTCGCGGGCGACGCGCTTTTGACGCAGGCGTTCGAGATCGCCGCGCAATGCAAACAATTTCCGCGCTATCCGCACGATAAAATCATTTTGGAGATCGCCCGAGCGTCCGGCTCGTTGCAACTCGTCGCCGGGCAGGTTGCGGATTTGGAAGGCGAAGGCAAAAAACTTTCCATCGCCGAATTGAAATTCATCCACGAACGCAAGACCTCCGCGCTTCTGTGCTGTTCCGTGCGGCTTGGCGGCATGAGCGCCAACTGCACGCCCGCGCAACTCCGCGCGCTCACGGATTTCGGCCATCACGTCGGCCTCGCGTTCCAGGTGATTGACGACATCCTCGACGTGACGCAGACCAGCGAGCAGCTCGGCAAGACGGCGGGCAAGGACGTGGCCGTGCAAAAGGCGACCTACCCGGCGATTGTCGGGCTGGAAAAATCGCGGCAGATCGCGGCGCAACTGACGGCCAAGGCGTTTGCCGCGCTGAAAATTTTCAAGGGCAAAGCGGTGGCGCTTGAAGCGCTGGCGGAATTTCTTTTGAAACGGGAGAAATGATTTTAGCCGATGCCTTCAAGCCGGTCGGAATAAACATTCACCAGCTTGTGCGATTTGAGCAGCGTTTCAATCTGCGGCCAGACGCGCGCGAGCAGGGCGTGAAAATCATTTCGGCGAAGATTGCCAAACCGCAGATGCACGACCCACGGCGGCGGCGATTGCGTGATGATGCGGTCGGAAAAATCCGCGTCCTTGCTGACGATGACCAGTTTGTTTTTGCGGGCGAATTCCCAAATCTCCGAGTCACTCGGTTGTTTACTGATTTTCGGAACTGAAATAATCGGAAGCTTCGGCGAAAATCGCAGCCGTGACGGCAGGTTTTCGTCGAAAAGAAAACCCTTCATGCCGTTTGCACGACGGAGAAATGATTGCCCATCACGCGTGAGGCGTAATCAAGGCAGGCCTGCACGTCGACGCGCGCGAGGCTGGGATATTCTTCGAGCACGTCCTCGACCGAATCACCGGCGGCAAGAAATTCCAAAACCGTCTGCACCGCGATGCGCGTGCCACGGACGACGGGACGGCCATTGCAAACATCCGGGTCAATTGAGATTCGATCCGACATGATTTGACTTTAATATAAAACCGCTAAAATCGAAAGGTAAAATATGTTGAAGATTTTCAAGGGCAAAGCGATTGCGCTCGAAGCGCTGGCGGAATTTCTCTTGAAGCGGGAGAAATAAATTATTTAGCCAACAAAATTTAATCATATGAACTATCCAGAATTTGAGCACCAAGAACGGATACAGCAAAAGTTTGATCCCTTTATGCAAAAACATGGCTACAAGTTAACTAATAAATACAAAGGGTTAATCGAATACACAAAGGACAAATGGATTGTAAGAATAATGCTTTCTCGTTTTGACGAATTTGAAGTTAATTTAGTGTCTGTTAATGCCGCTGAAATTATTGAAAAGGTTGGCTATCCAGTAAATTGGGTATTAGAACTTTTTGGAATACCATTGCATCCGAATCTCACTGAAGAGATGTATGTTAATACAAAGGAGCAAGCTGATGCCAACGCCTCAATTGTTTGTGAGGCTCTAGACCTGCATATCCTTCCTCGGCTTGACAGCGACAAAGAGCTTCCAGAAAAATTATTGGCTTACTCCAAAGAAAAAACCGCTGCCTATAATGCGAGGCACACTAAAAAATCTTAATTCTTTTTGCCTCACTCGCCGGTTTGCAGATACGGCTTGAGTTTTTCTCCTTGAGCGTTTCGCATCCGCGATGGATGAGCGATTTCGTGGCACACTTCAAACGTGCAAATTCAACAGCCGGGTCAAAGTTTGTTTCAGCAGTTTGAATTCTTCCGGCGTCAGCACGCCGAGCCTCGCATCGAGCCGCGCGAGCGAGACGGGCTGGACTTGTTGAAGATGAAATGCGCCCGGTTTCAAAAATGGTTTCGGAATCGAAAGTTCCCAGCGGCTGCCGCGCACGGCGGTTGTGT
This sequence comes from Verrucomicrobiia bacterium, assembly GCA_036511615.1. Classification (GTDB taxonomy): domain Bacteria; phylum Verrucomicrobiota; class Verrucomicrobiia; order Limisphaerales; family UBA11358; genus UBA11358. The sequence goes on from DATCBW010000114.1 coordinate 10,438, forward strand.
GCGGAATGATTACGAGCAAAGCCAGTTCGTCGTCGTCGGAATAATCGCTCAAGACCAGCGCGGGGCGGACTTTGGCGGCCATGCCCAAATCCACGCGCCAGATTTCACCGGGCAGCGTTCTTTTCATCCTCGGCTTCCATAGCGTCGAGCATCTGGAAATTTTCCAAAGCCGCGCGGTCACAGACGGCGAGCGTTTCGGTGTCCTCTTCCGCTTCAATGATGCAGCGGACAATCTCCCGCCGCTCTTCGTGCGACAGCTTCGGGATTTCAGAAATGATTTCCGCCTGATTCATGGTTGCAATCTAAATTCACCGCCGCGATTTGGCAAGTCCAACTTGGGCAATTTCATTCCGTCCACTCGCCGGTTTGCAGATACGGCTTGAGTTTTTCCTTGAGCGGTTCGCGTCCGCGATGGCTCTTGACACACAAGCCCACAATTGCTAGTTTGTGGGCATGAGCATACAACGGGTTCACCTGCATTTGAGCAAAGAGTCGCTTTCCTTCGGACGCCAGCTTGCCCGAAAGAAAAAAACCAGCATCTCCAAGCTGGTTGAAGGATTTTTCATGGGCGGACGCAATCATGCCCGCAGCGGCAAACCATTTTCCGAACGTTGGGCGGGAAAATTTCGCCTGCGCAAAATTTCAAAAGCCGATGTCCGGGGAATGCGTCTGTTAAAAAAATACTCATGAAAATTTTCCTGGACTGCGATGTGCTCCTGGACGTGATGCTTGGCCGTGAGAAATTTTTTATCCATTCAATGCGGGTGTTGGATGAGTGCGAAAACGGCGCGCTTCAAGGCGCCATTGCGTGGCACACCTTGTCAAACGCGTATTATTTGGTGCCGGACAGCCGGCAATCTCTGACGTTTTTTGAAGACTTGCTTTCGTTCGTGGAAGTTGTCGGCGGCGACACGGAATTGGCGCTGGAGGCAATTCGTTCTAGCTTTCCTGATTTTGAAGATGCGCTGCAAATGGTCTGTGCCGAAAAATTTGAAACTGATTTCATCGTGACGCGCAATGTGAAGGACTACAAACTTTCGCCAATCAAAGCCATTTCACCATCGGACTTCATCGGGAAATTTTTGGCTGAATAAAATTATTCCGTCCACTCGCCGGTTTGCAGATACGGCTTCGGCTTTCCTTGAGCGTTTCGCGTCCAAATTTTGAAATTAAGAGCGTCGGCGGCGCGGCAAAAAACTGTTCACTCGCTTTTTACCAGCCGGAAAAACTCCTGCGGGCCGGACATCAGAATGAACATGGAAATCGTATTGCCATCGTTGGTTAGCTTTTGCTTTCCGACCGGCAGCCAGTTGCCGCCGGCGGTCAAATTGGTGGTGGATTGAAGTTGATACGCCGAGGCGAAGGCCGGCCAGGAAACCTTCACATAACTGCCAGACAGCGCGACGATCAATCGCGGGACGGGCAGGGTGGTAATCAGTTCGGTGATTTGCATCCGCCACAGGTCGCCACTGCCCACCGAACTGTCGTAGCTTGGAAGCATTTGAATGGTCCAGAACCGGGACGGATCGGACGGGTCAACCGAAACCGTGCTGTAATCGCCCCAGCGGCTTTCGCCAGCAACGCCGTATAGCTCGTTGAGATCGTGATAATTGACGCCGCCGGCCGCCAGCAGGATCGCATTTCCGAAAGTAGTGGCGCCATATTCTGTCAGTCCAACGTAGGCGTAAGAACTGATGTAAGACTTGATGCTGCTTCCGTTGCAGCCAATCACGACGACCCCGTTCGTGTTGACCGCGATGGACGGGTAAAACAGGTCCAGAACCGGGTCGCTGATGGTGCCGGATTCCAGCAGGGCGTAATTGGCGGCCTTGATGCGATACCACCGGATTGCAGCCCGACCGTTCACCTCGATGTTGTGGACGGCGTAAATCATGCCGCCGACGGTAATCACCCCGGCGCTGAACCGCGCATCGTTGTCGGCGAGCGTGTCCGATCCGTCGGGCTGCACCGGGTCAATCGGGACGGTGTAGGCGTCAACGAAAATGTTGGTTGCTGGCGCGAGCGTGGCCGCCGCAGTGCCGGGATTTAGCACGGTGGAGGCCACGAGATTGGAGTGGGGCGCGAAGTCAAAACCCAGGTCGCCCGCCGCCAGAATGTTTCCGCTGCTGCTGCCGTCCAGGCAGGTGACGGGTTGCAACACCGCACCACGTTCCGCATAGGTCGTCGTGCCGAAAAAAATTCGGTTGGTGACGACCGGTGAACTGGCCAGCAAATCCGCCTTTGGAATCATTGTCAGTGAAGTTCCCAGCAAACTGTTCCCGCCGTAAAACATGTCGCCCGCCAGATAGACCGCGCTGGCATCCACGCCGAGCGTCGGGAAATCCGCGAAATTACCTGATTCCGGATCGGCCAGAAACGAAAACGCATGCCATGCGCCGGTCGGGTCGGCCGTGTCGGAAACGGCGAGCAGGTAATAGTCAGATTCGTAAGTCGGATCCGACACGTTGCCGTCGTAATCCACCTGCGAGGCGAACCAGCGTTGTGAAACGGGATCATAAATCACCCGCGGGTCGCTGATGGTGTCCCACGACGAGAAAGCCAATCCGTCCCCATTGCCGTCCGGGCCTCCATTGCTCCAGAATTTCAAGTCGGAAATTTGCAGCACGCGGGCGCCGTTGGTTTTGTTATAGACGGCAAACGCGCCATTGATGAATTCGACAAAATATCTCGGCCCAACCGCGCCGTTGCCATCCGCCGGCGTGATGCGGGTCTGGGAATTATTGCTGCCAACAAAATTTTGTCCGACCTGAACAATCATTTGCGCTCGCGCCGCAACAGCCAGCATCAGGCCAAACACAATTGGAAGCGCGGGCGGGCGGAAAGGGCGTTTTAAGAAAATCATGCCGACTTGTTTGCGACATGAATACGCTATTCCAGCAGTTCGTCAAGTTGAACAGGAGACGGTGGCCGACAAAGATTGCAGCACGGCATTCGGGGATAAAAACTCCGACGAAGTCTGGCATGAAACAGGCT
>DATCBW010000115.1:0-20650 GCA_036511615.1 Verrucomicrobiia bacterium
TGCGCGCCCACGGCAGGTCGCTCAAGAGCAACGGACATTCGCAGGCGGTGGCTTCCAGCGCGGACAAGCTCAAACTTTCCATGCTGCTCAACAGCACAAAACCGCGCGCGGCCCGGTAGATTTTCGCCAGTTCCGCGCGGTCGCTGATCGCGCCTTCGTAGCGGATAAACTTCGGATTTTGTTTTGCCAGCGCGAAAAATTTTTGCGCGTAGGCGTCGGTTTCCGCGTAGGCCCGGCCGATGATCCAGACGGGTGTTTGGGCGGCGACGGCGGTGGCGGCGAGTTCGCAGACGCCTTTGCGTTCCGTGATGGTGGCGGTGCAGACCAGCCACGGGCCGCGTTCGGCTTTTGGAGATTGAAAAAAAACATTTTCGACGCCGTTGGCCACGACGAAGATTTTTCCAGGTTCAGCGCCGAACTTGTGTTCCATCAGATGTTTTTCCCAGGACGTGAGCGCGATGAAGCCGTCGGCGAGACGATACGGTTCCCAGTTGAAGGCGGCGGCAAATCCGCGCGGTGCCAGGTTTTCCGCGCTCCAACGGAAGACTTTCCGGGCCAGCCGTTGCGCCCCCGTCTGCGAGCCTTGTGCGGTGAGCAACTCGGCCATGATGACCTTGATTTTTTTCTGGTGGGCGAAGTGAATCTGGTCGGCGGGCATCCGGCCAAAATAATGGATGAGGTCGCCGGTCTGGGCTTCGTCCCACCAGCGGAGCGGTTCGACCGCGACGCCAATTTCCGTCAGCGCCGCCATCGTGCGCTGGATCTGGATGGCTTGGCCGCCGTGTGCCAGCGCGAACGGGAGGGTGCAGTTCACCAGGATTTTCACGCGGGAAATTTACGCGGCAGTTGCTTCACCGCGCAATGCGATTCGGCTGGAAATTACTTCTTCCCCCATTTTCTCCGGACCAGCCGGGCCAGTTCCGGCATGTGACGAACCAGTTTGAAACCGTATCTGGCGACGCCGGAAAAATCGCGGTTCAACCAGCAGGCATAGGCGCTGCGCGAAAGAAAACGGACATGCGCGGATTCTCCGCCACACAGCCGGGATTCCAGACCGGGCGGAATGGTTCCTTGGGCAGCAAATTCGCGGGCGATGCCGTTGATCTCCGCCAGCGTGCGGGCGCCTTGATCGTGCAATGGCAACAGCCGGTTGAATGCCCACCAAGCCTTGGTGTTGCGCGAGCTTTCGGCCTGCGGATGAATCCGGTAAAGCACGCCGGCTCCGGGACAGGTGGTCAGCCGAGTCGCCTTCCGGATGGCGCGGAAAAACAAAAGGTCGTCAGAATAGGAATCTGGAAAATAACCGACCTCCATTATCAGGCTGATCTCCGATAAAAAACCGGACGGCAGAAAAAAATCCGGGTGCCGGCTGGCGATGGCGCCGACGCGCCGGGAATTTTCCCCGATGTATTTCAAAGTGGCGGCGGCGCAGCGCAACTGGTGGTCCGCCATCCAGGCGGAGATCGCCTTGAAATAGCCCGCGCAAAGCACGTCGTCGTGATCCAGCAGCACCACATACGGCGTGGCGCAGGCCTTGATGCCGAGGTTGCGGGCGTTTGGACAGCCGACGGACTGGGTCAAATGAATGATGCGCACATCGGGCAGCCCGGCCACCGCGTCCAGTTGCGCCGGCGGAAAGCCGTCGTTGACAATGATGACCTGGCCAAACTTTTGTGCGCAGGCGGAAAGAACCGCCTCGGCTATGTATTTCACGGCACCCGCGTAGGGAATCACGCAGCTCACCTGGTCGGAGGTTATTTTGCACATGGGTGGCGACATTTTGTTTTTACGCGGCGGCCAGTTTGTTTCAAGCTGCGACTGTCTGGCCATGGGTCAGATGTTTTTCCGCGAATTGTTCCACGCGCGTCCAGACTTCACCGGCATTCACGTCGCCCAGACAAAACGGGCGGGAATAGCGGCAATAATCCGAGCAGGGTTTGTAGGGACAGGCGCGGCCCTCAAAAATTTCCGCCGCCGGATGCAGCGGCGCAAACCATTCGTGCATGGACGGACCGTAAATAGTAAAGGTCGGCACGCCGCAGATGGCGGCCAGATGACCGGGACCGGAGCAGTTGCCGATGAAAATTCCGGCGCGGTCAATATGCGCCAGCAGTTCCGGCACGCTGCGCGGGCAGGCGGCGTTTTCCCCCTGATTCTGCCACCACGCAAGCTGGTCGGGGTCGCAGGCGATCTGCACGGAAACGTTTTTTTCGCGCAACCGCGCGGCGATGCGCTGAAAATTTTCGAGCGGCCAGACCCGGGCCGGCAGCCGCGCGCCGCTGTGAACTAGGGCCATGGATTGGGTTGCGCGGGCGGGCGGGACAATTTCCGTGCGGGCAGGCACGGCCAGTCCCAAGGCGCGCCCGGCCACGCGCCAGAATTCGCTGCGATGCGCCAGCGGGTCGGGCCAGGCCAGGCACTCCGTGAGGTAAAGATGGCTTTTCAAACGAGAAAAGCCAAGGCGTTCCCGGGCGCCGGAAAATTTGAGGACGAGATGGTCGCGCGGATCCCAGCGCACGGACAGACCGCGCGCGGAGACGGCGCAATCAAATTTTTCCGCCACGAGCCATTGCCGTAGTTGCATCAACTCACGCCACGGCCAGTGCCAGAAATGATATTTGTCGCGAAAAGCGGTCCACGGCGCATTGAAGGGGCGCACCCGGACTTCCGGCCAGAGCCGCGGCTGAAGTTCCTCCGCAAATGGTTTGGCCAGCAGGGTAACGGCAAATTTTTCGGCGGCGGCGCGGAGGAAGGGGGTGGCGATGACCAGGTCGCCAAGACCCCAGAGTTCGAGGACGAGCAGCCGAGGTTTCACGCGCTTCAGGCCGGCAACGGCTGCGGGCGGGGGAAGGGTTTGAGGGGTTTGACACGCGGTGCCGCAGCCGTCTGTGGTTTTGGCCCGCACATGCCCCAGTTCAGGGCAACGCTGAAACCGAAAAATTTGGCGAATGAGAACATGTCGTCGGAAAAAGCGCCAAACAAGAAAAAGAAGGCGATGAAATGCTGCAGGTTCAACGCCAGGATCAAGGCGTTGGCCGGTTTGAGTTCAGGGTCGCCATATTTGTAGTTGCGATAAACAATGCGCAGACCGGCCAGGGTGAACCACAGGAAGCCGATGGCACCCCACATACCGAATGGCAGCAGCACTGAAAGCGGACCGTTGTGGTAGTCGCCGGTTATGGCCAATGAATCCTGGCTGGCGTTCATCTGCGCGGCATCGCCGCCGGCGAACGTGCCATACCCTGTGTTCTGCTGCAATTCCATTTCTGAAAGAGCATAGCCTTTGCCCAAGAGCAAATGCTGCGGCACCTGCGGCCACAGGTCATGCCACATTCTCAACCGCCAGTCCAAGGAGCCTTCCGCGTCCGCCTTTGCGCTCGCATCCCATTTCAGCGGCAGGAACGACATGGCCCGCTGGAATGTGTAAGGCAGCTTGTCGGACAACGGCACCAGCAGACCGGCGCAGACCAATCCGCCCATGACGAACACCAGCAGCAGCCGCGTCCGGTGCAGCCCCTCCAGGAAAAAAAGCATCGTCAAAACCATCACCACGCCGATGAACACCAGCCGGAAACCGCCCAGCATGGTCAAAACCAGCAAGATGGCAAACAGCACCGGACGCCAGAGACGTCCGCCCAGAAAAATTCCGCGCAGGCCGAATTTGGCCAGCATATAATAAGCCACCACCAGCGCCGTGGTGGAAAACGCACCCAGCCGGGTGGTGCCCATGGTAATTTCCAGGGACGCCGTCGAGGACGGGGGAAACAACAGGTTGATGTAATCCAGCGGGTAGGCCAGCACCGGAAACAGGTCGCTGATGAAGGCGGGAAAACCGGCCAGAAACAGCAGGGCAATATACAGACCGCGTTGGGCTTTGGGAATGGGGCGGCTCGTCAGCACAAAGTAAGTGGCCACGCCGATAAAAAGAGCGACGTATTTTTTGCCGCCGACCACCGACGCGCCCAGCGTGTGCAGGCCAATGCCGCCAGTGAGCTCCGCCGTCGTAATAGCCATCCCCACGATGAACACCAGCGGCCAGGTCATGCTGGGCATGGAGATAAAATGCCGGTCCTTGTTCAACGCCCGTTCCACAATCGCAATGCCCAGGCTCAAGATGACCATCACCTGCGCCACCGGCGGGTAACCTTTCAGGAAAAACAGATACATCGGGCAGCCCAGCGCAAACACCATGATGGGATAGTGCCATTTGATCAATATTGGCGAGAGGACGAGGGCGGCAATCAGCCCGACGAAAAACAGATTGTTATAATCCGGATGGTTTCCCACCTCCGTCATCAGGTAGCCCATGAAAATAGCCAGCGGTATCAAGATCGCATACGTGATCAATACTCGCATCGCGGCAACGGGATTTGTCATGGCTCAAATAAAAATACGGCTTTGGACTGCCGCTTCAAGATAAACCAGTTTCCGCGACCGTCGCAACCGGAAAGACACGGACGAATGCAAAAGAAGGATAAAAAACATCGACGCCCCGGTCGTCCCGCCGTTTTCAGGTTTAATGGCGCTTTTCCGAACTTCAGCAGCCATCGCAAGGAAGCTTTAATTTCAATGCAGAATGAGCTGCATCATCCCGGCAACTCGTGGGCACACCACCTTGAAAAGCCCGCAGACGCAGACCTCACTGAAAAACTCAAGGAAAGAAAATGGTCGGGGCGGTGAGATTCGAACTCACGACCTCTTGGACCCGAACCAAGCGCGCTAGCCAGACTACGCTACGCCCCGACATTTGGGTTTGAAAATAATGCCATATTGCCGGAAAGGAAGGCAATGCTGATTTTGGGCAAAATCAATTTACATTGTCGGCAAAACTTATCCGGTTGGCGTCGCTGATGGCCCAAAGATTGAGCGGATACAGCGCCGTGTGAATTTTCATGAATCGCGCGCTGCCGTCGGTGAAAGCGTAATTGGAACCGCCGGTCTCCGTGTCCGGGCCGCGGCTGTCATGCCGGCTTTCTTCCAGGACGCCGCTGAAATCGTTGCCGGCGCCTTCGTTCACGTCCATGTAATAATCACCGTGGCCGGAATTTTTTTCACCAAGCAAGGCGGTGTCGCTGGGATGAAGGATGGCGTTTTCCTTCATGCGATCGCCGCCGTTCAACCCCAGCGGATCGGCGGGAGGATTCTGAAAATAATCGTTCCAGCCGTTGATCAAATAACTTCGCGGCGCGTTGTCTGCGAGGGTTGAGTCGCCGCCGGTGGCGGGCGAGTTGGTGGTTTCACTCGGGCAAAGCAGCAGTTTTAGATTTTTCCCGTAGTCGTCAAAAAACTTGTCCGGCCAGCGGCTGGTGGTGGTTGAGCCATCGTAGCGCGGCGGATAAGCGCCCTGGTTGTCGTCCACATACATATGCGCGGCCAGGCTCAACTGCTTGAGATTGCTGAGGCACGCAATGCGTTTGGCGGTTTCCTTGGCCCGGGCCAGTGCGGGCAGCAGCATGGCCGCCAGAATCGCGATGATGGCGATGACGACGAGCAGTTCGATCAAGGTGAAAGCCCCGGCGACACGGCTGGCCAAAAAATTCCGTTTTGATATTCTCATAACCATTCACTTCAGGTGAGCGTCTAGATCTGTAATTATACAGAAATGCGCCCGCCGCATTCAAAATTATATGACTAAAACAAACTGGTTTCTGATGACGGTCGCGCTCGCGCTGGCCGGCGTTTATGTTTTTTACTTCACCGACTTGTTCAAGCCAAAGATCATTCACATCAGCAGCATCAACGCCCGCGTCACCCGGCCCGCCCGCGCCGCCAGCCGGGGTTTGCTTGGCCGGCTGGCTGATTTGGCCACCGGCAATGTCCGTGCCAGTGCTGATGCGTCGCCAACCGTTCCGGTCATCTTCAAACTGGGGCAGCCCTACAAACTCAAGGACATCAAAGTCGTCGAACTGGACCAATGGCAGACCAATAAAAATTGTCTGCCGCTCTGGCATCTGGTGGCCAGCACCAACTCGGTTCCAATCAACCAGCCGTTCAATTACGGGCAAAACATTCGCGGCATGAAACCCGCAGTGCTGGGCACACACGCGCAACAACTTCAGCCCGGCGTCAAATATCGCCTTTTCGCCACGGACGGTTCGGCCAAAGGCCAGCATGATTTTCAACCCGTCGCGGTTCCGCCGGTTGCGCCCGGCCAGTGATCAATCACTGGTTTTAGACGCAGCCGGAGTGAAGCGGGTTACGATCACGCTTCAATCTTTGTCCCCGAAAAATGGCACGCGGCAAAATGATTTTGCGAAACTTCACGTAAAACGGGAATTTCCGTCTTGCATTTCTCTTCCGCAATCGGACAACGCGGATGAAACGGACAACCGCTCGGCGGATGAATCGGCGACGGCACGTCGCCCGGCAGGACAATCCGCTGCCGTTTCGTTTCCGGATCAATTTCCGGCACGGCGGAAATCAGCGCCTGCGTGTAAGGATGCTGTGGATTGCGGATGATTTCTTTTGCGTCCGCTGTCTCCACGATTTTGCCAAGATACATCACCATCACGCGGCGGCTGATGTGTTCGACCACCGCGAGATCATGCGCGATGAACAGATACGCGATGCCGCGCTGCTGCTGCAAATCGCGGAGCAGATTGATGATCTGCGCCTGCACCGAGACGTCCAGCGCACTCACCGGCTCGTCGCAGATGATCAGTTCCGGCTCGACCGCCAATGCGCGCGCGATGCCGATGCGCTGGCGTTGCCCGCCGGAAAATTCATGCGGATAACGCTGCGCATAGACCGCGTCGAGGCCGACATCCTTGAGCAGTTCAAAAATTCTTTTCTGCCGTGCGGATTTGCTGTCGGTCAATTTGTGGATGTCCAGCGCCTCGCCGACGATCTGCTCGACGGTCATGCGCGGATTGAGCGAGCCGTAGGGGTCCTGGAAAATCATCTGAAACTTGCGGCGCCGCGCGCGCAGTTCCGAGCCGCTCATTTTCAAGATGTCCTCGCCATCGAGCGAAATATCACCCGCCGTCGGCTCGACCAGCCGGACGATGGCGCGGCCGAGCGTCGTCTTGCCGCAGCCGCTTTCGCCGACGAGGCCGAGCGTTTCGCCCGGTTCGATGGAAAAACTCACGCCGTCCACCGCCTTCACGAATTCCCGGACGCGGCTGAACATCGCGTGCTTCACGGGAAAATGCACTTTCAGATTTTTGACTTCGAGCAGGCTCATGCAACGGCGTCAAGGGTTCACTGAAAATGCACTCGTGCCAAACTAAAAATGCGCGCCGGTTGCGCCCAGTTTGGCCGCCGCTGTGGTTTGACTCCCGCAGGGAAGTTTTACCGCAGCCGCTAAAACTTCCACATCATGTCGGCCATGAAACGCATGGTGGCGCTGGTTTTGGTGTCGGGAACATAATAGTCGGCCACCAGTCCGTCGCGGTTGATCAATTCGTTGAGGAAGCAGGTGATTGAGAAGGTCAGGGAATCAGTGAACGAATAGTTGAATCTGATCTGGTGGCCTTTGATGTTGGTGCCGCCATAATATCCGAAAGTGCTGTTCGCATTCGGATTGTCGCCGGGATAGAACGCGAGGTTGTCATCATCCACCAACTGATCATACCAGGCATCCGCCCCGAGGTATTCGTAACGATACGAAATGTCCCAGGTTTTTTTCTTGCCGGACTGGCCGAAGGTCACACCGACCCAATAGCCATCGTTGTTGGCCGGCGCGCCGGGATTGTGCATATATTCACCGGCGAACTTGAGCGGAAACGCGCCTTTGTAAAACGGAAAGCTGTCCAGCGTATAGGTCGCGCCCGCATCGGCAATGACCGGGGTGTAGTTATATTTCAACACATACAAAGCGGACGAGCCGGGAGGAATCAGCGGCACAAACGGCACACGGGTGTTGCCCCGGTTGATGTAAGGCACATTAACGGTGTTGAGCTGGTGGGCGTTGACAATCTGGAACGCCCCGACGCCCAGCGTGGTGGCCAGCTTCTTGGTCCACTTTGCCTTCCACAGAAGCTGCCCGCCATACATGAACGGATCCTGCGTCGCGGCGGACTCCTCGTCCAGCACGAACGCCGCGCCGGTCAAGGAAAGCGATTGTTTGTCATTGATGGTCCAGCCGGACTGGATGGCCCCGCCTTCCGGCGTCAAATCCTGGTCGAACACCATCGGCGTAAAGGCAAACGGGTTGTCCATCTTACCAATCGTGGCCGAAAGCAGCCAACTGTCTGAATTCAGCGGCGACCATTTGCCGTAGGCGGCGTCCACATAGAGTGACTTTGAAGAAAAGTTGTCCTGAAACGTGCTGGTCCCGGACAGCGGATTGCCGGTCGCAAAACCCGATGCCGGGTCGCCGCTGCCGAACCGGAAACCCACTTCAAGATTGTCGTGCAGGTTCACGGTCAGGCCCACGCGCAGACGGTAACGCAGCCGCACGCGATCCACAAAGGCGTCGTTGTCGCCGGACAATTGTTCAAACCGCCCGCGAAAATCCCCGGACAACTTGTAACTTTTCACCCAGTCGGGCATCACCATCCAATCGGGCATATTCGCCTTGCTGTGCGCTGCGGTGGTGAAATCCTGGCTGGCTTCCGTGCGCAGTTCCTGCGCCTCCTTGGTTGTCAAAATCCCTTTTTGCTCCAGCTTGTTGATGAGCGCGTCGTCCGCCGACTGTGCGCTTGAATGGCTCGCGAATGCAGCCAGCAGGGCAACACCCAGCACCGCCTTCCGCGCAATCTGCTTTTGTTCGGATGAGATTATCATTTGATGAAATTCAGACGCCACACAGCCTGAAACTTTGCCGTTACATTGGCGCGGCGGGCCGGCAACGATTCGGTGACAAAGCCGGAGGCACGCCTGTCCGATTAGTGTCACCCTGAATTTCAAGCCGAGGTGAAGGGACATCATCCTGCCGCCATAGTTGCAGGATTCCCCAGCCTTCGGCAAGCAGCGATCTGTCATTTCATTCCCACAAGCCCATCTGCTGCGGGCGTGGCTCGTCACATTTCGGTTACGGCGGAGGTGATTGTGACGAAACCAATACGCTTCGCCGCACAGATGCGCCTGTTTGCAACGGAAATCCACCTTGCCGCAGGATATGTCGCCGGGCGAAAAACTGCGTGCTCTTGTCCTTAATGTGGAGGCGGGCGGGCGAGTGGAACTTTAAGATGTTTGCTTGAGAAATAAAAAAACATAACCATCTATGCTAAACAATTTAAATAAAAAGGCGGGGCTGATCGCCATGCTTGCAAGTGTGGCCGCCGGCGAACTTATGGCTGGCACGTTGACCAGCTATTCAACCGGAGACGTTTTAATTTGCTTCCGAAAAGGCGGCAATGACATGGTGGTTGATGCGGGGCCAATTTCCACTTTCACCAACCTGGCAGTCAATCAACGCTACGCCATTTCAACTTACTCCACCGGCACACAACTTAACCAGGTTGGCATTAACAGCATGAACTGGTCGGCCTTTGCCTGGTTGAGCGATGATACTCTCTTTGTCACCAGGTCCCGCGCCTCATTGAATTCACAGACGTCACCGTGGTATGCCGGCAGCGCCAGTGTTCAGTCGGGCACCATTGGCCGCATGGCGGCCATTCCGCCGGGTGCGTTGGATGAATATACCCTTGCGGTATATCCCAACGACACGGCGACCGCCGTAATTGAGGAAGACTTCAGTTCGGACAACCCCAATTATACGGACGGTGTAAGTTATCACGATGCCTTGAAAGGAGCTTATGGCGGCAACTTCAACGGGACCTTCCAAGGCAGCCCGGAAAACACCACGGCCAACAACTTTACAACTTCCGGCCAGGCGGTTCGCTCTGATTTCTATCAGTTGACACCGTCCGGCGGTTATCCAAACGGGAAGCTGCTCGGGTATTTCGAGCTGGCCACTGATGGCACAATGACCTATGTGGCGTATCCCATCACCACACCGGTCATTAACTCCATCACCCGCTCCGGCACCACGACAACCATTACTTACACGACCGGCCTCTATGGCACTTACACCCTTCGTGGAACCAGCAGTCTGACTTCCGGGACGGCCCAGATCAACTGGCCGGCCGTCGCGACTTTGTCCAGCGGCGACACCTTGACTCATACCGTCACTGACACCACTTCAGATCCGGTCAAATTCTACACCATCACCGCCCAGTAACCAGCCATTCAAAACCAAAGATGATTTTAACAAATAATATCAACCAAACAAAAAACAAATAATATGAAAAAAACACTGCTCCTCACCCTGGCGCTCGGCTTTGCCAGTGCTCCATTGCTCATGGCTGCCACCGTTGATGTTTATATCACCGGCTCCACGGCCTTCCGTGCGAACGTCTATACGGCCTGCCAAAACCTTTTCTCGCCGGCACCTACCATTTATTATGGCGACGCGGCGCATGGCGGGGCCGACTCCGGCTTCAGTTCCGGCACGGCCTCCTGGGTTATGACCGGCACTCCGGTCAGCACCATCACGAATCTCCATGGCAGCACGTTGGTTGTCCACGGCTTGTTCACTGGTTCCACTCAAGGACTCCAAACGACAGAACAAGGCATCAGGCTTATTTTTGCCCAGCCGGTTGGAAACATAAACGGAACTGCCACCGCCTATGTGACCAACAGTCCCACCATCGGCTTTTCCGACGCGTCCGGGGCGGCTTCACCTTATCCCGCGGCCGGCAATATCGTGGAAGAAAACGTGTGTGTTCAGCCCTTCGTCATGTGCAAGTCCACAGCCTCCGTTGGCGCGGTGACTAACATTAACAATGTTTCATGGGAACAAATGGAGTTCGCCGTTGCGAACGGACGCATTCCGCTTTCGGCCTGGACCTACAACATTGCGGACACCAACAAGTTCGTCTATCTTTACGAGCGCACCAAGGATTCCGGCACCCGCCGCTGCGAAACCGCCGGGGAGTATTTTCAATACAATGATCCGGTCGGCACCTACATTTACGACTACACCAATAACTTCTGGTATCTTCCCACTGTGAATGCCGTAACCGCGAACGGGGCTTCTCCCAACGGCGTGATTGGCTCGGAAGGACCGGGACAGGCCAATGTCAATTTGAACTGGGCATACGGTTATATTGGCGGTGGCGACATCAAGAATTCACTCAATAACGGCAACGCCGCCAATCAGTCCATCGCTTATCTGTCCATTGGCGACGCCAAGGGCGTGAACAACGGCGGTGGCAATTGGTCCACGGTGATTCCATTCGATGGTATGTGGCCAACGGCGGCGGGCGCGGGCGTTCACGGCAACACCGGCACCAATGACTACTCGCCCATTACTCTGGGCTACTATCCTTGCTGGGGCTTTGAAGTCCTGGTTCACTACACTGACCCCAGCCTTGATCCTAATAACGACCAGGATATTAACAAGGCCCAGTTGGGCGACCAGAGGACGCCCGGCAGTTTCATGGGTGTGTTTAACGGGCAAACGCTTTACAATGGCGGCTCGCCCATTGTTGGCAGCATAGAAAAAACCATCGTGGACTCACAGCCCACCGGTGCCACGGGCATCCCTCTTTCGGCAATGGTCAACGCCCGCCCGTCAGTTGGCGGAACGATCTATCCTCCGTTTAACTGAACATAAGATGCACTGGCCAAAGCCGGCGCGGATTCGTCCGCGCCGGTTTTTTGCTTTTGGGAAGAATTCTGAAACTCAAGCTGCGCCGGGGAACAGGCTTCCGCACCATGTCTGCCGTGCCATGCCACTCTGAAGGCCGGCCATTTCTTGATGGCACGATGGCAATACGTCAGGGATTGCTTTGAACTGAATTTTCCATGTGCCGGCTTAAATCATTGAACCCAGCCGGCCAGTGACCTTCGCGTGAACATACTTCTGTCCATTGCACAAATGTGTTTTCTGAAAGTTCCCAAACCCGACGGCGAATTGAGATCGCCTCCGCTGACTGCCGGAAAACGGCTCGCCGCTCACTTTTCAGCCACGCAAGCTTCTCTTGTTTCTGAATCGTAACCCAACCGAAACGCGGCGGACGCAATGCTTCTTCATCCTTGCGGGTGAGATGACAGTGGAACGCCATTTGATCATTCAGGAATTATCTTTGCGGCCATCCGGCGAATGGAAGCCGGACGGGCGCGGCTGGACAGTCGTGCGCGTGGCGGAGGGCGCGGGCTATTGTTTGCAGGGGAGTGCGGCGCGCGAATTGAACGCGGGCGACACTATCATCACCGGCCCGGTCACCAACGCGGTGTTCCGCGCCAGCCAGCTCGGCGTGCTGAAGCTGGAATTTTTTCTGGTGCTGCCGCAATACCTCAATGGGCTGTTGACGGTCACGGAATGGCATCAACTGGAGGACGCCGCCAGTCGGAACGTGCCGCGCGTCCTCTGTTTCGCCGCCAGCGAACCCACGGCACAGAAGTTCGCCCGGCTATCGGCGCAATCGCAGCGCGAGGCCCTGCCCGCGCGCTCGGCGCTGCTGCATTTGTGGGCCTCGGCCATCGCCGGCCTGTTGCCGGCGCAAAACACGCCGCCGGTCGCCGGCCATCTGCGGGAACGTTTTCTGGAATTCATCGGCCGGATGCCGGAGACGGAGCTGGCCACGCGCTCGCTGACGGAACTGGCGGAACAGTTGCATTGCAGCGAACGGCATTTCAGCCGCCTCTTTCGCGCGGAGTTCAACATTTCGCTCCGCTCGCGCCAGACGGAATTGCGACTCCAGCGCGCGCGGCAACTGCTCGCGGATTCCAACGCGAAAATCATCAACGTGGCCTTTGACAGCGGCTACCGGCATCTCGGCCTGTTCAACGCCATGTTCAAAAAGCGTTTTGGTGTCACGCCCAGCGCGTGGCGGCAGCAGAACGTCGCGCCGCCGGGAAATTTTTCCGGGCGCGGCGGCGGCCTCGCAGTGCTGCTGCTTCTGCTGATGGCGCATATTTTTTTTTCGACTGACATAATGGCGCAAACGACGAATGCAACCGTGAAAAACACGACGACCAAGACCAACGCAGCCCCTGGGTTCAAAGTTGAGAAGTATCTGATCTCCGGCAACACGGTTCTGGAGCCGGAAAAACTGGGCGGCATTTTCACCAACGTCCCGGATTCCTTCGGCACGAATGTCACCATTGACAACATCCGCGCCGCGCTTGGCGAATTGCAGATGGCTTACCGCGAGCGCGGCTTCGTCACCGTGTCGGTCGGCCTGCCGCCGCAAAAACTGACCAACGCCACGGTGAAGATCAAGGTCACGGAAGGCCGGCTCGCCGGCATCAAGGTTCAAGACAACAACTGGTTCAGCACGGAAAACGTCCTGCGTTCGCTGCCCAGTCTGCGCACAAATATGTTGCTTAATTCGCACGTCTTCCAGCGCGAACTGGACATGGCGAACGCGAGCCGCGACCGGCAGATTTATCCCGTCATCGGCCCCGGCCTGGAACCCGGCACGAGCGAATTGACGTTGAAAGTCAAAGACCGCTTTCCCGCGCACGCGCGCGTGGAGTTCAACAATCTGGCCACGCCCGGCACGCCCGACAACCGCGTCGCCTTCAACGCGCAATACGACAACCTGTGGCAGCTCGACCATCAGATTGGCCTGCAATACACGTTCACGCCGCTGGATTACGCCGCGCTGCACAATGATTATTTTTCGCCGGTTGACCTGCCGTTGATCGCCAACTACAGCGCGTATTACCGGCTGCCGCTGGGCCGGCCGGTTTCCGTCCAGCAGCAGATTGACGCCAGCAACGGGCGGTTCGGCTACAACGAAATCACGCATCAATTCCAGATGCCGCCGCCGGCCGGCCGGCCGGAGCTGACTGTTTATGCCAGCCGTTCCGTCTCGGATTCCGGCGTGATTCATTCCAGCTTCACCAACGTCATCAGCACGCCGCTGCTCACGATCAATTCCGACGACACCGGCCACAATGTCACGTTGAACGAAGGCATCGGCGTCAAACTTTCCTGGCCGCTGCCGACGATGGGAAAACTGAACACCACGCTGACGCTGGGCGCGGACTTCAAGCATTACGAACAGGTCAGCTACAACTCGAACAATTTTTACGCGACAACCTACGTCACCAATTCCAACGGCTCGGTGTCGGCGATCAACTCGACCGTTTCCTCGCCCCAGCCAGCGTCGCCGACGGCGGTGGAATACTTTCCGTTCAACATTGGTTTCAATGGCTCAATGCCGGATCCGTGGGGCACGACGGCGTTCAACGTGCAGGCGAATTTCAACCTGGCCGCCTTCAACGGCTCCTCCCGGTCGGGGACAAACACCTTTCACGGCGGATTGTCCCAGGTCGCTCCCGGAATTCAGGACAACTACATCACCGTGCAACTGGGCGCCGACCGGCTGCAAACTCTTTACAAGGATTGGACGGTGAAAATTCACGCGGACGGCCAGTGGGCCAACCAGGCCCTGTTCAGCAACGAGCAGTATGCCATGGGCGGAACCGCCGGCGTGCGCGGCTACCCGGACGGCCAGGGTTACGGCGACACCGGTTGGCGGATGTCCATCGAGCCGCAGTCACCGCTGATCAACATCGGCATGGTGGACGGCGACGTGCCGTTCTGGGTTCGCGCATCGGTGTTCATGGATTACGGCCAGATTTATGTGATGGATGGAAGGTATTTCGTCAAGACGACGGCACCGAACGGCTTTTACGTCGGAAACATTCCCGGAAATCCGGGCCATTTGGATTATTGGGGAACCGGCTGGAGTTTGGTCGCCAACATCGGCAACCACCTCGACGCCCGTTTAACAATGGCGTTTCCGCTCATCAACGAAGATCAACTGCCCAACTGGAGTCCGCTGCATGATCTTCGCATCTATTTCGCCGTCGGCGCGCAATTTTAACCGCCATGAATCATGAAAAAATATTTTCATAAAATAATTTTCGCACTGGCCCGCTTCACGCCCGGCCTGATGGTATTGTTGCTCACGCGCAGCGCCCAAGCGAACCCGACCGGCATGACGGTGACTTCCGGCACGGCCTCGGCGCAATCGAGCGGCCCGCAACTCACCGTCACCGCCGGCAATAATGCGTTTCTCAACTGGCAGAGCTTCAACATCGGCGCGGGCGAAACCACGACCTTCAAACAGCCGTCCGCCGCGTCCGTCGTCTGGAACCGCATCAACGACCCAAATCCGTCGCAGATTTTCGGCACCTTGCAGGCCAACGGCGTGGTGGTGCTCCTCAACTCGTCGGGATTTTATTTCGGGCCGAACTCGTTCGTCAGCGCCGCCGGTCTGGTGGTTTCCACGGCGAACTGCGTGCCGCCGCAGAACGGGGGTGGCGGATGGGAGTTCAACGGCCCGCCGCCGCTGGCGAGCATCGTAAATTACGGCCACATCAAAATCGGCAACGGCGGCGACTGCTTCATCATTGCCGACAAGGTTGAAAATCATGGCGACATCGAGGCGCCCGGCGGCACCATCGGATTGGCTGCTGGACAGAATGTGCTTTTGAGCGAACGTCCCGACGGACGCGGAATGTCCATGCAGGTCCAACTGCCGCAAGGTTCAGTGGACAATTCCGGCAAGCTCGTCGCCGACGCAGGGACGATTGAGCTGAACGCAAAAGTCGTGAATCAGGGCGGTTTCATCCAGGCCAATTCGGTGAAAAACGTGAACGGCGTCATCGGACTGGTAGCGTCCGATTCACTCAATCTCGGTGCCAGTTCGCAGATCGTCGCGAACGGTGATGATTCCGCCGGTGGCAGTGCTGGCGGCGAAGTGACAATCCAGTCGGCCAATGTTTTCAGTGATGCGGATGGCAGTAAAATTTCCGTAACCGGTGGCGCGCACGGCGGCAATGGCGGCAACATCGAAGTGAGCGCGCCCAACATCGAGTCGCTGAACTCCAGCATGAATGCCGGGGCGCAGGCCGGCTTCGCCGGCGGGGAATTTTTGCTCGATCCGGCCAACATTGTTCTCGGCAATTCCGGCGGCGGCGCGCCGGACGATTCCGGCACGGTGGCCTACAACAGCGGCTCCGGCACACTGAACATCAACGTCAACACTGCGTTTCTGAACAAAAACTTTTCGCAGATTTTGCTGCAGGCCACCGGCAACATCACGTTGAACGTCGGGGTGACGTGGAATTTGAGCGCCAGCACCGGCGCGGCGGCGGGCACGCTCACGCTGGAGGCGGGCGGCAACATTATTTTCGGAGACGGCTCGCTGCTGACGGATGCAAATAGTTGGATCATGAACCTCCTAGCGGGCGTGAGGTTTCCGGCGGACACCGTCCAGTCTGGCACGGGCAACATTTATCTGAATGGCGGCAGCGGCGACACCGTTGGCGGATCCATCCAGGCCGGTTCCGGCAATATCACGCTGGCGGCCGGACAGAACATCACGGTGGGTTCGGGCAGCGTCATCACCGAGGGCGGCGGCAGCATCATGGCGCACGCGCTGGCCGGCAGCATTGACACCGGCTCCGACGCGGAAGGCTACCATTTTGAGAACGTCGCGAATTCCCTCAGCACGGCCTACGACTTGAGCGACGGTTTGGGCGGTATCAGCACGGCGGCGGGCGGCAACGTGACACTCATGGCGGGCGGCAACGTGACCAGCGTCTTACCGGGGTTTGGCGGCTATTATTACGACGGTGATTTTCAGTCTCCTGAAAACAATGATTATACCACGGCGGGTTCCGGTGCTTACGGTTTCAGCAACGGCCAAAGTGGAAACGTCACGGTCGTGGCCGGCTGCAATGTCACCGGCCATTATCTGGAAGGCAACGGAACGGGAAAAATTTATGCCGGCGTGGAAATGGACGCCAACGGAAATCCCGTCACGGACACTTCGGGAAATTATGTGCTCGGCAGCACCGGCAGCGTCGGGACAGACCCGCTGAATCCCAACTTTGCGTTGAGCCTGATCAGCGGCGGCTGGAATGTCGCCGCCGCGCAAAACATCATTTTGCAGGAAGTGAATAATCCCAACGGCGATTTCAACATCACCCGCGGCGCGACTGGCCATTATTTCAACTACGCGCCTGATGATTACGTCAATCTGGACGCCGGGAACATGGTGCAGTTGGGCGCTTCTGCTTCGCTGCTGCCGCGTTTGTCCCGCACGGACAGCCTCAAGGTGCCGATCATTTATCCGGGCATTTTGAACGTCGTGGCCGGCGCGGGCGGCGTGGTGCTGACCGGCGACTCGACTTACAACCAACTGATTTTGTATCCGTCGCCGCTGGGCAGCCTGACGATCAACATCACGGACGGCGGCTCGCTCACCGGCAGTCTGCCGACCATCGGCGGTGCGCCGCAGATTTTCAGCCTCATCGTCTCGGACAGCGGGAGCAGTCAATACAATTCATCTTCCGGCGGCATTTTTGGTTTGAACGACCATGCCGCCACGCCGGTGCATTTGAACCGCGAAACGCCGCTCATCCTGAACATTTCCGGTGACATGAATTACATTCTGCTGGGTGCGCCGGAAGCAGCGCAGATCATGGTCGGCGGCGACATGAACAACTGCCGGTTTCAAGGCATGAATCTGTCGGCGAACGACGTGACTTCGATTGACGTGGGTGGAAATATCAACAACCGGAGCGCCTTCACTTCGATTGATTTGAGCCAGGTGGCCGGAGCCGGAACGCCCGATCTGTCCTGGCTGGCACAGGCGATCACGCCGCCGGGTTATCCATTGCCACTGACGCTGCTCTCCAGTTTTTATTACAACCCCGCGATCCGCATCCTGACTTATCAAACCATTCCCGGTCAAAATCTGGCCAAGGTGCTGGCCTTGTTGCAGAACCTGACCATTCAAGTTTATCAGAACGGTGTTCCGCAATGGGCTGACCCGCCGTATGACACCGTTCCGTTGACCACGACCGTTCATGTGATTGACGCCGTGACCGCCCAGGCGTTGCTGGCGGAATACAACACGCTTGGCCCGACGCCTTCCGGCACGGGCGGATTCGCGATTGGCGGCGGTGGAACTTTTGAAATTTCCGCCGACAACCTGGACCTCGGCACCAGCACCGGCATCCAGTCCGAAGGTGTCGGTCTTTACAAAGTGGGCAGCACCTACCCGCTGGCCAGCGTGTTCAACCAAGGTGCCGACATTGACATCAATCTCACCGGCGATCTGGATATGTATTCCAGTTCCATCGCCTCGCTCAACGGCGGCAACATTTCGATCAATGCCAGCGGCGCGGTCAATGTTGGCTCGGCGGATTTTTCCGTGGCGGCACTGGGCGCTCGCGGCATTTTTTCGACCGGCCAGGGCAATGTGTCGGTCGTGGCCGGCGGTGATGTCAACATGAACGGTTCGCGCATCGCGGCCTACGACGGCGGAAACGTCACCGTTGAATCACTCAGCGGCGATGTCAACGCCGGCACCGGCGGCGGCGGCTTTGTGACCGTCAATTCATTTTCCGTGAATCCCAACACGCATCAAGTCAGCGCGTATGCAGTGACGATTCCCGGCAGCGGCATTCTGGCAACTACTTTTCCAAACGACGCCGGGCAGGCGGTCGGCAACATCCTGGTGGAGACGCCCAACGGCAATGTCAACGCCAGCGCCGGCGGCATCGTGCAGTTGCCACTCAACGGCGTGAACACGGCGAGTTCCATTGTGGAAATTCTCGCCGGCAGCGAACTGCGGGATGCCGGCGGCAACCCGGTTTATGCTCCCGACATCGCATCCGGCACGCCGGTGCAGGTTTCCGCCGGGCGCAACATTGACGCCAGCGGCTCCGGCGTCATCGGCAGCACGGTGAATCTGGACGCCACCGGCGACATCATCGGCCTCGTCTTCGCGCGGAACAATATCAATCTCAATGCGCAGCAAAACGTCAGCGTCACCGCGCTCGCGCAGGGCAACGTCAGCGTCAGTTCCGGCGGCTCCATTTCCGGAACCATCATCGGCGTTGGCGGCGTGAGCGCCAGCGGCAGCAGCATTGACGCTTCGCTGCTGTCACAAAACATCAGCACCAGCGGCGACACCAGCGGCGCGAAGCAGGGATTCGCGCAAGGGAACTCCGCCAATGCGACTAGCCAGGGAATGTCCAATGGCGACACCGCCGCCGCCAAAAGTTCCGACGATTCGACCGACGACCAGAAAAAGAAGAAGAAAATTTCACTGGCGCAGAAAGTCAGCCGGGTGACGGTGCTGCTGCCGGAGAAGAATTAAACGCAATCAACCATATACAAAATCCAGAACCGATTTATGACCACATTCATTCATCCCCTGCTCGCCGACAACGCGGCGGTTTATGCCATTGAGAACGCGACGATCGAAGGCAAGATCACCGTCATCGTCCTGCTCATCCTGTCGCTGTTCAGTTGGACGATCATCATCACCAAGTTCCGCCAGCTTAGCATCGCGCGGCGGGCGACTAGGAAATTCATGGCCGCCTACAGCTCCACGCGCGACCCGCTGGACATCAAAAAACGCAACGAGGAGTTTGAAGGCGCGCCGACTTATCAGTTGTATGACCGCGGCGCGGAGGAGGTGCTTTATCACTTGAAGAATAATCCGGTGGAAGTCAAGGGTGTCGGGCCGGTGCAAAGCTCGGGCGAAGGCAACACGGATCATCTGGCCCGCAGCATGACAACCAAGATCAGCAATTCGGCGTTCGAGGCGGTGAAAGTGGTGCTGGAAGAGGCCGCCGCATCGCAGGCCATGTCATTGGAAAAGGGCATGATCGTTTTGTCCACGGCGGTGGCGGGCGGACCTTTCATCGGCCTGCTCGGGACGGTCTGGGGCGTCATGTCCACCTTTGCGGGCATCGCCGCAAAACAATCCGCCGATCTGAAGACAATGGCCCCAGGCGTGGCGGCGGCGCTGGTGGCCACGGTCACGGGCCTGCTGGTCGCCATTCCAGCGATGTTCGCCTACAACTTCATGGTGACGACCATCCGGCACCTGACGCAGGAACTGGACGGCTTTGCCACGCGCTACGCCAACCAGATCGAACACGCCTACGTGGACAACCGCGACATCGAGGACAAGATCGCCGGCGCACTAAAACGCCACGAGCAGTCCGCGTCATTCTGAAACGATTCATTGTTCCATGAAAAAGTGTTCTCGCAGTGCGCACGAATCGCTGACGGAGTTGAACATCACGCCGCTGCTGGACCTGGGCTTTGTGCTGCTGGTGATTTTCATCATCACGACGATTCCGCCGGTGAAAGACATGGATTTGAAGCTGCCCACGGCGTCGAAGCACCAGAAAGACCCGCCGCACAAGGCGAAATTCATTTCCGTTCAGGCGGACGGAAAAATCTATCTGGACCGCGAGGAAATTGTGATGGCCAATCTGCTGCAAACACTGATCAGCCTGCGCATGGATGACCCGGACTTGAACGTCATCGTGCGCGGCGACGCCAAGACGAAATACAAGGAGATCCGCACCGTGCTGGACATCTGCCAGCAGGCCAACATCGGCAAACTGGATCTGGCCACCGACATCGCCAAATAAAAAATGCTCCCGCAATCCCAGCCGAAGAAAAAAAAGAATTCGTCGAAGGTGAACCTCATCATCTCGGCGGTGTTTCACGCCATTCTGCTGGGACTGTTGTTTTACTTCGCGGCGCGCTCGGGTTTGATCGGCAAGAAATTGCAGAAAATCGCCGTCGAAATGGTGCATGAAAAAAAACCGGAGCCGCCCAAGCCCGAACCGCCCAAGCCCGAACCGCCGAAGGATGTTCCCAAACCAGTCGAGTTGCCCAAACCGGCCGAACCGCCAAAACCCGCCG
>DATCBW010000116.1:0-53200 GCA_036511615.1 Verrucomicrobiia bacterium
TCGCGGCCTGCGCCGGATTTGCCGCCGTGCCGTCGCGCGCCGCTGACACGCTCACGCTCGCGTGTATTCCGAAAAGCTCCGGCGGCGAGTATTGGGAAACCGTCGCGCGTGGCGCGCAGCAGGCCGCCAAAGACCTCGGCGTGACGCTCAAATGGGAAGGCACCGTCACCGAAACGGAAATCGCCGAGCAAAACAAAATCATCGAGAACATGGTCAACCTCGGCGTGCAGGGCATCGCGCTCGCGCCGCTGAACCAGAAGGCAACACGGCATGAAGTTGAATACGCCGTCAACGCCGGCATTCCCGTCGTCATTTTTGATTCGGCGGTGGATGGCAACGCACAATCCAGTTTCATCGCCACGGACAACCATCAAGGCGGCGTCATTGGCGGCAAGGAACTCGTCCGGCTTATCGGCGATAAAAAAGGCGCGAAGGTGATGTGCATGAGGTTTGTGCAAGGCACCGGCAGCACCGAGGCGCGCTCGGAGGGATTCATTGAGACGGCCAAAGCCGCCGGTTACACGATCGCTGCCAATCCATATCCCGACACCGGCACGATTGAAGGTTGCAAAACCACCGCCGCAAACACGCTGGAAAAATTCGTGCAGGACGGCGTGCTCAACCTCGACGGGATTTTTGCCGCGAACCTGTATTCCACCATCGGCGTCGAATCCGCGCTGGAAGATTTGAAAAAAAGTGGCGTGAAGGTGAACGTGAAATTCGTCGGCTTCGACACCTCCAAGGGGCTGATCGAAGATTTGCAGGCGGGAAAAATTGACGCGCTCGTGGCACAAAACCCGGAGAAGGTAGGCTACCTCGCGATTCAAACACTTTACAAAGTCGTGAAGAAGGAAAAAGTCCCAGCCGTGATTGACACCGGCACGGTGCTCGTCACAAAGGATTCGCTGGCGAACGATCCCGCAGTGCGGAAGTTGGTGGGGTTGTGATGGCGTGCCGATTTCCTATTAGGCCACATCGCATATATGGACATACTGGTTTACATCGGTTTTGCGTCGGCATTGGCCGTTACTCTTACGGTTCTATTTTGTCACCATCAAATTGCACGTCAAAAACCCATTTCATTTTGGACGGTTTGCTTAAGTGCTTTGAGTGCTACACTGATTGACTTCGTGTGCGTCTTCGGCTCGGACATATTTACGAGTCGTTTTTGGAATAACATTTGGGATAATACATCTTGGCCGCCGATAGTATTCTTTCTCTTTGCTTTTGGAATTCCACTATTGATTTGTCTTTCGTCATCCGCATTGATCGCTGTTTTTTATCACAGTCGAAGAAAAAATGAGAAACCCGTGGCCTAACAGAGGAGTTTAGCAATCCGATAATTCGCCATGCCCACTTCTCCCCGACTCGAAATGCGCGGCGTGCGCCGGAGCTTCGGCGCGACGAAGGCGTTGCGCGTCGTTGTCTTTCCAAAATTTTCCGCTAGGTTAATTGCATGATTGCAGAACCGCCCGCCACACACATCCGCCTGGACAAATCCGGGACGGCTTGGATTGATGACACGAATGTCAAAGTCGTTGAAGTCATTGAGGAGCATCTGGCGCATGGGGAAGGCCCGGATGAGCTTCATGTGCAGCACCCGGATCTTTCGCTGGCCCAGATTCATTCCGCGTTTGCCTATTATTTCGATCATCGCGACGCGCTGGATGCGGAGATTGAACGCCGCTACCGCGCCGCGGAAGCATTGCGGGCCAAGGCAACCAACCAACCGACGCGAAAGAAACTCCTGGCGCGTTTGAACAAACGGTGAGCCTGCCGCTATACATGGACGTGCATGTGCGCCGTTCCGTGGTTCTGGCGTTGCGATTGCGCGGCGTGGACGTGTTGACCGCGCAGAAAGACGGCACGGCACAATTTGAAGATGACGATTTGCTTGACCGGGCGATGCAGTGCGGCCGCGTTTTATTTTCGCAGGACCAGGATTTGCTGAACGAAGCATCGGCGCGGCAGCGCGGCGGAAAGGAATTCGCCGGCGTCATTTACGCGCACCAGCAAAACGTCAACGTGCGCCAGACGATTGATGATTTGGAACTGATCGCCAAAATCTGCGGGCCGGAAGAACTGGCAAATCGCGTCATTTTTCTCCCGCTGAAATAATTTTTGATGCAAACAACCGCCCCAACTTCCCCCCGGCTCGAAATGCGCGGCGTGCGCCGGAGCTTCGGCGCGACGAAGGCGTTGCGCGGCGTGGAGCTGTCCGTCGCGCCCGGCGAAGTCATGGCGCTCGTCGGCGAAAACGGCGCGGGCAAATCCACCTTGATGAAAATTTTGTCCGGCGCGATTCCGCCGGACGAAGGCAAAATGTTTCTCGACGGCGCGGCTTATGTTCCCGGCAATCCGCTCCACGCGCGCCAGTCCGGCGTGGCGATGATTTATCAGGAACTCGCGCTCGCGCCGCATCTCTCCGTGATGGAAAACATCCTGCTCGGCATCGAGCCAACGCGCGGGCCGCTTTTGAAACGGGCGGAAATGAGACGTCGCGCCGCCGCCGCACTTGCCGAAGTCGGCCTTGAAAATCTTTCCCTGGAAACGCAGGCGCGCCGAATTCCCATCGCGCAGCAGCAACTGGTGGAAATCGCCCGCGCGGTGGCGCTGAACTGCCGCGTGCTGGTGCTGGACGAGCCGACGAGTTCGCTGGCGGCCAGGGACGTTGAAAAACTGTTCGCGCTGATCCGCCGGCTCAAGGCCAAAAATATTTCCATCGTCTATATTTCCCATTTTCTCGAAGAAGTCCGCGTGATCTCGGATCGTTTCACGGTTCTGCGCGACGGCGAAACGGTCGGCACCGGCTTGACGGCGGACACGTCCAACGAAAAAATCATCGCGCTCATGGTTGGGCGCAACGTGAACGAGCTTTATCCGCGTTCCGCGCGCGCACCGGGCGAAGTGATTCTGGAGGTGAACCAATTGAGCGGCGTCATCAAGCCCAGGGCGGCGGCGTTGCAGTTGCGGCGCGGGGAAGTGCTGGGCATTTCCGGCATTGTCGGGGCGGGACGAACGGAATTGTTGCGCGTCATTTTTGGGTTGAACCGCGTGGCGGGCGGCGAAATCCGCGTCAATGGTTTCACCGGAGCCGCCTCGCCGGCCAGACGCTGGGCGCAGCGCGTCGGCCTCGTGAGCGAAGACCGCAAGACCGAGGGTCTCGCGCTGGGCTTGAGCATTGCGGACAACCTGACCCTGTCTCGTTTGGGCGGACTGGGGCCGCTGGGACTCGTGCTGCCGTCGCGCCAGCGCGCCGCGTGCCGGCCATGGATCGAAAAAATTCCGATCAAATGCCAGGGACCGGAGCAGCGCATCAATGGCTTGAGCGGCGGCAACCAGCAGAAGGTGGCCATCGCCCGGCTGTTGTATGCTGACGTTGATGTGCTGCTGCTGGACGAGCCGACGCGCGGCATTGATGTCGGCTCGAAGGCGCAGATTTACCAGTTGATTGACGAACTGGCGGCGCGCGGCAAGGCCGTTCTGATGGTCAGCAGTTACATTCCCGAACTGCTCGGCGTGTGCGACCGGATCGCCGTCATGTCGCGCGGCAAGCTCGGCGAGGCGCGCGCGCGGGCGAAATGGGATGAAAAGCAACTGCTCGCGGCGGCGATTGGGCAGGAAGAAAATTAAATTTCAAATGAGCGAGAAAATTGAAGGCGGAAAAAAACTGCCGTGGCTGAATCCCAAATGGGCGAACCTGCTGGGACGGTTTCTGGCGCTGCTCATCGTGTTCGCGTTTTTCGCGCTGATGGTGCAGGATGGAAAATTCTACACGCTGCGCAACCTGGAAAACATCCTGCGGCAATGTTGCGTTTATGCGACGGCCGGCCTGGGCATGACGATGGTCATCGTCGGCGCGGGCATTGACCTTTCGGCCGGATCGCTCATCGCGCTGTCGGTCGTCGTGGTCGCGAGCGTTTTGGGAATCAATTTGACCGGAGCGGACGGGCAGCCGCATCCGTTCATGGAACTGCATCCCGCGCTGGCGCCGGTGGCGGCGGTGTTGGCGGGCACGCTGGCCGCAACGCTGGCAGGACTGTTCAATGGCCTCACCATCGTCGGCCTGCGGCTGATGCCGTTCATCGTCACGCTGGGAACGATGGGCATGATCCGCGGCCTGGCGAAAGGCATCGCGCATGAACGCGACATTTATCCGCCGGACGAAACGTGGATCAATGCGATCATGGACCCGACGCTCTCCGGCGCGCACCGGCCGTGGTATGTGTTGCCGGTCGGTGTCTGGATTTTGTTCGGCTGCATTTTGGCGGCGTCGTTTGTGATGCGCTACACGCGGCTGGGCCGGCATATTTTTGCCGTGGGTTCCAACGAGGAAACGGCGCGGCTGTGCGGCGTGCCGGTGGGGCGGACGAAATTGTTCATCTACACGGCGAGCGGATTTTTTTGCGGCATCGCGGGGCTGATGCAGTTTTCGTATATCGGCGGCATCATCATTGTCGCGGTGGCGATTGACCGCTGGCGTCACCGCAAGGCGGTTTGAGAAAAATCAATGCTCCGGCACGAGCGCCTTCAAATCCTTCGGCAGCCACCAGCGCAGCAGCGGCCCGCACATCGCCGTCGTCGCCAGCGCCATGATGACCAGCATCGTGAACAGTTCCGGCGTCAATAATTTCAGTTCCGGCCCGACGTTGATCGCGACCAGCCCCATCAGCGCGCGCGTGTTCATCAGCGCCGCGATGCTGGCCGCCTCGCGCACCGGCTGGCCGGTCAGCCGCGCGCCGAGAAAACAGCCGCCGAGTTTTCCGGCGACGGCGGCGGCCAGAATGAGCGCGCAGGCGAACCACGCTTCCGGCGTCTGCAATCCGCCGATTTTCGTGTTCAAGCCCGTGTTCGTGAAAAAAACCGGCACGAACGCCACCAGCACCACGCCGGAAAAACGGTCGCGCCACGCCTTCACCAAACTCGGCTCCTGATGCAAGCAGGTTCCAAAAAGAAACGCGCCGAAGATGACAAAGATTCCGAGATAGTGCGTGATGAGTCCGCAACCGAACAGCCCGATGAGCAGCAGCGCGAGAAATGAATTCGGCATTCCTTTCTCATGCGCGTCGTGGACAATCTTGCGCCACAATTTCCGCAGCGCCGGGCCGATGATTCTTTGCAGCGCCAGATAAAATACCACGATGCCCGCGACCTGCAGCAGAAATCTCTTCCACTCGAAGCCCGTCGTCGTCAGCACCGTCGCCACGCCGAGCATCAACCAGCCGATCACGTCGTCAATCGCCGCCGCGCTGATGCACATCGCGCCGATGGCCGTGCGCTCCAGCTTCATCTCCAGCAAAATCCGTCCCATAATCGGCAGCGCTGAAATGGAAAGCGCAATGCAGAAAAAAAGTTGAAAACCAAAGCGCGGAGTCTCCGGCGCAAATTTTTCATGCAGCCACGGCCCGATGGCCAGCCCGCACAAGACCGGCGCGATGATTCCAAGCATTGAAACAGTCGTGACGGTCCGGGATTTCGCGCGCAGGTGGCTGTAGTCAAATTCCATCCCGACCTGGAATAGCAAAAAAATCAAGCCGAGCTTGCCGAGCAGTTGCATGGATTGCTGCGTTTGCGCGGGGAACAGCACCGGCCAGTCATGCGGCCAGACCAGGCCAAGCGCCGACGGGCCAAGCAGAATTCCCGCCGCGATTTCCCCGACCGCCAGCGGCTGGTGAAAAAATCGCCTGCCCAGCCGCCCAAAAATGCAGGCGG
Source organism: Verrucomicrobiia bacterium (assembly GCA_036511615.1). Classification (GTDB taxonomy): domain Bacteria; phylum Verrucomicrobiota; class Verrucomicrobiia; order Limisphaerales; family UBA11358; genus UBA11358. Next base: position 5,713 of record DATCBW010000116.1, read on the forward strand.
CGGCAATGATGATCATCCATTGGATTAAAACGAGCGTGAGATGCCCTTCGATGGCTTCTGGATTCAGAATGAACGCCGGTAGATAGAAATTTGCCCGCCGCAACGCAAGATTTATTCTTTTCAAAATCGCGCGCGAGTTGACATCGCTCGCGCGGCTGCCCTACGCTGGCGCGTCGAATGAACCTGACAGAACTTTTAGACAGCTCCGCCCGCCGCTGGCCGCGAAAAACCGCGTTCGTCGAGGACACCGCCGAAATTTCCTACGCCGCGCTCGTGGAGAAAATGAATTCGTTTGCGGAAAAATTAAAATCCCTCGATTTGCCGCCCGGTTCGCGCGTCGGCCTGTGTTTTACGAACTGCGTCAACTACGTCGCGCTCACTTACGCGTTCTGGAAAATCAACGCCATCGTCGTTCCCGTCCCCACCGAATGCCCGCCGGAAGAGCTGAATGAAATCGCCGCGACGATGGAACTCGCCGCCATCTTGAGCCAGAAACCGCTCGCGCAAAGCGAACCGCTCGCGCCGGAAATTTTTTTCACGCGCCTGAAACTTGCAGCGCCGCCGGACAATCACGGCCTCAACATCGCGTTCATCCGCTTCACGTCCGGCACCACTAACGCGCGCAAAGGCGTCGTCCTCTGCCACGAAACCATCCGTGACCGCGTCCTCACCGCGAACAAGGCTTTTCGCATCACGGAAAACGACACCGTCATCTGGTGCCTGCCGATGGCGCATCATTTTCTCATCACCATCGTTCTGTATTTGAACGTCGGCGCGACCGTGGTGCTGGCGCCGCACGTCACCGCCAAACCGTTTCTCGAAGCCGTCAATCACTGGCGCGGAACAATTCTCTACGCTGCGCCATTTCATTTCTCGCTGCTCGCGCGCGACCAATCCGGCGCGCAGATCCAAAACGTCCGCCTCGCCGTCTCGACAACGTGTTCGCTGCCGCAGGAAGTGGCGCAGGAATTTTTCAAACGCTTCGGCAAACCGCTCGTCCCCGCGCTCGGCATCATCGAACTCGGCCTCGTCGCGCTCAACACCGAAGACCCGTTGAACCGCTGGAATTCCGTCGGCAAAATCGCCACGGATTTTCAAGTGAAAATCCTTTCGCCCGTCGAACACGGCGTCGGCGAAGTGGCCGTGGCCGGCCCCGGCATCTGCGACGCCTACGCCGCGCCGTGGCAGCCGCGCGAACAGATTTTGCGCGACGGCTGGTTCGTCACCGGCGACCTGGGCCGTTTCGACGCCGACGGATTTTTGTTTCTGCTGTCGCGCACCACCGCCGTCATCAATCTCGCCGGGCGGAAGGTCTTTCCCGAAGAAATCGAGGCCGTGCTGAACCGCCATCCGTCCATCCGCGAATCGCGCGTGTTTGGCCGCGTGCATCCGCACCTGGGCGAAGTCGTCGAAGCGGAAATTGTTTTGTCTGCTGAAAACGCCAGCATCGAAAATCTTTCACACTTTTGCCGCGAACATCTGGCGTCCTATAAAATTCCCACGCGGTTTCACGTCGTTCGGGAATTGCCGCGCACGCCGGTAACTGGCAAAATCCGCCGCGTGGCCGCCACGGCCTGATATGATTCAACCATCAGAAATCGAAACCGAACTGCTCGCGTTCCTGCGCCGCGATATTTTTTCGCCCGACACGAACCTCACGCCAGAAACCGATCTCGTCGGCGCGGGCTTCGACTCCATGTCGCTCGTGAAGACGCTGCTGCACGTCGAGACGAAGTTCGGCAAATGGATTCCCGAAGGCGAAATCACCGGCGACGCGCTCGCGAACACCCGCGCGCTCGCCGCGACCGTCGCCCGCGTCCTCAATGAAAAATAGCGCGCCGTTCAACGGTTCGGACCAGCTCATGCGCGGGTTCGATTACGAACTGCGCCGGCACGGTTTCGCGGGCAACCAGTGCCAGATCATCCTCGAACTCGCTGGCGAAATTTCGCCGCCGGTTCTACAGCGCCGCCTTGCTGCGATGCAAAAGGAATTTCCGATTCTTAACGCACGTATCGGAAAAATTTTCAGGCCAAAATGGAAAATTCCGGCGGACGCCGGAAAGGAAATTCCAGTCCGTGTTCACCGCGACTCACCAAGCCTGCGCCAGGAACTTTTCAACGAACCGCTCTGCGTCAGACGCGGCGAGCTGGTGCGTTTCGATTTGATTGAGCTTCGTAGCGGCGACTCGGCAGAGCGCCGCACTTCATCAGATGACGGCTTTCCGTCGAAAACCGCTACGCCGGCAAAAGCGGATTTGATTTTCACCTGGACGCATCTGCTGATGGACGCCACCTCCGCCGAACATTTTCTCACTGCCGTCAGCGATGACAAAATTGTTTTGCCCCAAGCCAATCCACAGCCGCCGGGCGCGCCGGTAAAATGGCCGGAACGTTTCGAGCTGATGAAAAAATCCGTCGAGCAGCTCGACAAATTTTGCGAGCAACAACCGCGCGCGTTGAAAACCCGGCACGCCGGCGCGCCGCGCGAATTGCAGTATCGCGTCGAGCAATTTTCGGCCGAGGAAACCGCGCGCGTCCGCGCCAATGGCACGCGGCTCTGCGGCGCGCTCGGCGGCGCGCAGTTTCACGCCATTGTCGCCGCGCTCGAATTGCATCGTCTGCACCAGAAACTCGGCACCATGACCAAAAGTTATATTTTGCCGATGCCCGTCGGACTGCGACCCAAAGGCCGCATTGAACCGCTGTTCAGCAACCAGGTGGACATGCTCATGATGCAGTTTTTGCCGGAGCATCTGGAGTCGGTGGAGAAGGCCGTGACCGCGCTCAAGGCGCAGACGGCGCAGGCGCTCCGCGAAAATTCCATCAGCTACGGCCGCAAGCTTTCGGAACTGTTCAGCTTCCTGCCGCTCCCGATTTACATGGCCGTGCTGAAACACGGATTGAAGGGCGAAATCTGCTCCATTTTTTTTGGCGACACCGCCAACGTGAATCCGAAGCTGGAAAATTTTCTCGGCGTAAAGGTGGAAAATTTCACGCATCTCGCCGCCGTTACGCCGTCGCCCGGTCTCGGCGTGATCTTTTATTATTTCCGCGGCGGGTTGCGCCTGTCGGTCGTTCACGCCAAAACTGTTTTGGGCGAAGGCGAAGCGGCTGAATTTGCAATCGCACTCCGCCAGCGGCTCCTGAACCCATGATGCAAGCGCGACTAAAAATTAAGACTGGGAGCGCACGCGTCCCGCGTGCTGTTTTCGGCGTCACGCCAAAAACTCGTTTCACTGACTTTCAAAAGTGAAAGGCGTTGAATCAAATATGTTGAACAAAAATCCGGCGCGACGCCGGATTGGGCACGCGGGACGCGTGCGCTCCAAGTTCTTGAGATGAGCGAAAAATTTGACATCGCCGTCATCGGCAGCGGCGCGGCGGGCATCGCCGCCGCAGTTTGCGCCGCACGCGCGGGCGGCAACGTGTTGCTGCTCGACAAAAATCCGTCGCCCGGCGGCACCGGCGGCTTCAGCGGCCTGACCACGCTTTGCGGGCTTTACGACGACGCGGGGGATTTTTTGAATGACGGTTTCGCCCGCGAATTTGCCACGGCGATTGCCGAAACCGCACCTTTGAAAACCGGACGGCTTTGGGTGCTGCCGTATCGCCCGGAAAAATTCCGTGGTGTGGCCGAAGATCTTTTTGCCGCCAGCTCAAACCTGCAAACGCGTTGGAACACGCCGCTCGAAAATGTCGTTGTCGAAAATGGCCGGATCGTATCGCTGACCGGTTTTCAAGTCGGAGCAGTGATTGATTGCAGCGGCACGGCGGAAGTCGCGCGGGCCGTTGGCGCGGAATGTCTGGAAACGGATGAATCCACTCAAGCGCCGGCCGTGGTATTTGCGCTGCGCTGCGTGACGCGGGAGATCAATTCGCCCGCCGATGCCGCGCGCATTCTGCTGCCGGTCATCCGTGCGGGCTTTCCCGTGCTGAATTTCCATTTCAACCTCGAAGCCGGCGGCATCACCGCAAAATTTTCCGGCTCGCCGGAACAGGTGCCGGCGCTTATCGAATTTTTGCGCAAAAACGTGCGTGGCTTTGAAAATTGCGTGTCGCCGCAGAAGGAATTTTCCGTTTCGCGCCGCGCGGGCCGGATGATTGTCGGCGAATATGTTTTAACTGGCGCGGACGTTCTGGGCGCGAATAAATTTCCGGACGCCGTGGCGCGCTGCGCGTGGCCGATTGAACAATGGAGCGCGGACGGCAAAACGAAATTGCGCTGGCTGCCGCCGGGCGAACATTACGAAATTCCCGCGCGCTCGCTGCGGGCGGCGAAAATCAAAAATCTTTTCATGGCCGGCAAGACCATCAGCGCCGACATGGACGCGATCGCCAGCGCACGGGTGATGGGTTGTTGTCTGGCGACGGGTGAAGCGGCGGCAAAATTGGCTGCAACGTCTATGCGGTAGGACAGCCGTCGCGGCTGTCTCATTCTGAAAGTCAGAGACAGGCGCGACGCCGGTCCTACACTTTTGAGGACGAGCAGGATTTTAGCGAATCATCATCGCCTCCGGATTTTCCTGTTTCGCGCTGTAATTGACCACCCAGCGCAACATGCCGAGGCTGAAGTTGGAGTTGGACGCCGCGCCGGTAAAAACTTTGGCGAAATGGTTTCGATACCAAGGCGACATGAGCCGCACCCAGGGATATTTCATTTCCATCCGTTCGCCGACGACGACGGAATTGAACAGCCGTCCGTCGTAGAAATACTCCGCGATCTCATGCCAGCATTGCAAGTGATGCGTGTTTTCCTGCTCGTAACGCTTGAACGCGCTTTCCGAGCCTTTGCCAATGGCTTCGGCCAGCAGCACCGCACCCTCCATCCCGGTGAGCAGGCCGCTGGAAAACACCGGGTCCACAAATCCCGCCGTGTCGCCGACCAGCGCCCAGTTGCCGCCGAACATCCGTTCCGACACGAGCTGGTAGTTCGTGTATTCCAGCACCGGCGTCAGGCGTTTCGCCTCGCCCGCGACTTTCATCAGGACGGAATCCTGTTTCAGCAAATTATCGAAGCGTTCCTCCTTCGTCGCGCCGAATTTCGGCAAATGTTCCGAGCCGATGACCATGCCGACGGAAACGCGGCCCGGCAACGGAATCCGCCAGCTCCAGCCGTGATCGAGCCGCGTTGTGTGAACGTGGCCTTCGTAATCGAGCGCCGTGCGGTCAACGTGCGCAAACAGCGCCGCGTCCTTGCGCCCGCCTTCGCGCGCAGAAATGCCGAGCAATTTCGGCAACAGCCGCACGCGGCCCGTCGCGTCCACAATCAAATCCGGCTGGCCAGAGAAGAAATTTTCCGTGGCGGCGAGCGATGCCTCGCTCAACCTGACGTTCTCCGTGCCGGGAATTTTTTCCACGTTCGCCGGGGCTTCGATTATTTTCGCGCCCGCCTTGCGCGCTGCGGCCAGAATCGTGTCGTCGAACTTGTCGCGCGGCACGTTGTAGGCGTAGGTCGGCAGCGGTCCGCGGATGTTGGCGAACGGAAAGGAAAAATTTACCGACTCGCTCAAATTGATCGTCGCGCCGGGCTTGAGGAGACTATAGCCGCGCACTTCGTCCTCCACGCCGAGCTGCCGCAAAATTGGGATGATGGCCGGCACGAGCGATTCGCCGACAATGATCGGCGCGCGCTTGGGCAGATGAAAAATGGCGGTGCGGATTTTTTGCCGCGCGAGCAGCGTCGCGAGGGTGCCCGCCGCCGGTCCGCCGCCGAGGATGGCCACGGTTCTGATTTTGCCGTTCATGTTGCGGAGGGAGCTTAATGGCCGGCGGCGATGAAAACAATTTCGGAAATTGCCGGAGCGCGAGTTGTCCCAACTCGCAGCGCTTCCGACCGGGCTGGCCGCTGCGGATTGGGAACAATCCGCGTTCCGGCAAAAAAATCGTCGCTTCGAGGTGGTGTCCTAATTTGCGGGGCGCGGCATTTATGCCGCTTCAGCACCCGCATTGATTTGATTGTTGAAGCGGGCTGAAGCCCGCGCTCCGAGTTGAATTAGGTCAACTACCCGCTTCGAGACCGGATTGACAATGCTGGCGAGGCTACTAACCTGTTCGCAGCTTCTGACATGAACATCTGCACCTGCGGGTTCCACATTTCGGTTCGATGAACGCTGACCGGCCACTCGACGGCTGCGATTACTTGATGCTCGCCTTCGACCACGAGTTGCGGCGTCATGGCTATGCGGGCAACTCCTGCCAGATCATCCTCGAACTGGCTTCCGCGATTTCACCCGACGCACTGCGCCGACGGCTCGACGCGCTGGCCGGGCAATGTCCGGTTCTGGGCGCGCGCGCCACGGGCGTCATCCGGCCCCGATGGAAAATTCCCGCCAAAGCCACAGCCCCCAAAGTCCGTGTTCACCGTGAAGATGCGGAACTTTTAACCCGTCTGATCAACGAGCCGTTGGACGTGGAGCGCGGCGAACTGGCACGCTTCGACCTCATCGAAGTTGACGGCGGCCGGATGCGCGTCATTTTTACCTGGGCGCACGCCTTGATGGACGCACACAGCGCGGAACATTTCATCGCCGTCGCTGGCCGCAACGAATTGCCGCTGCCGGCGGCGGACTTTATTCCATTGAAAAAACCGCAGATGCCCTTGAAGGCGCGGCTGAAGGGCACCTGGAAAAATCTCCGTGCCTATCATGAATTCCGCAACGTCGCGCCGCGTTCGCCTGGACGGCGTCATCCCGTCGCGCCGAAACAACAACTGTTCCGCGTGGAAAAGTTTTCCGCCGCCGAATCCGCGCAGGTTCGCGCCCACGCCACGAAGCTGGCCGGCGTGTTCGGCGAGGCGCAATATCACGCCGCCGTCGCCCTCATCGAACTGCAAAAGTTCCAGCAGCAACTCGGCTGCCCCAGCCCCAGTTTCGTTTTGCCCGTGCCGGTCGGAATGCGGCCCAAGGGCAACGTCGAACCGCTTTTCAGCAACCAGGTCACGTCGCTGCTGCTCCAGCTTCTGCCCGGCCAGTTGGAATCCGTCGCCACCGCCGTTGCCACTCTCAAAAGCCAGACCGCGCACGCGATGCGTGAGGGCATCGTGGAAGGCTGCGCGTTCTTCACGGATTTTTTGCGGGTGGTGCCGCGCCCGGCCTACATGGCGTTCATGCGGCATGGCTTGAAAGGAGAAATTTGCTCGTTGTTCTACGGCAACACCGCCGCCGTCAGCCCGCTCGTCACCACTTTCCACGGCGCGGCCATCGAGGATTTCACCCACAACGCCGCCGTGCCGGAACTTCCAGGACTAGGCGTCATCTTCTACCAGTTTCGCGGCGAACTGCGCGTCACCATCGCGCATTTGGCCGAGACGCTGGATGAAAGCGAGGCCGCGCAGTTCGCCTCGGCCTTGCGCGCCCGGCTGCTTAACCCATGACGCCCGCGCGGCCTGGCGGAAAGCAAAGCGGCTGGCCTTGCGGCTGCATGATGGTTAAACTGCCGGCGCACATGGCAAAGCACAGTTTTGAACAGGCCTGGCCTGCGGCGTTTCATTACGCAAAAAAATACTCGCCGTTTTACCGCGAAACATTTCGCGGTCTCAAGGGCGTGCTGCGACTGGAAGACCTTCCGACGATTGACAAAAAAGTCTTGTCAGAGCGCAATCTGGATTTCCTCTGTGTGCCGCGCCGGCAAATCGCCGAAATCGTCACGACCAGCGGCACCACCGGCAAGCCGCTGCTGTGGATGCTGACCGAGACCGACGTGAAACGGCTGGCGGTGAACGAAAAAATTTCCTTTGAGTGCGCCGGCCTCACGCCGCGCGACACGGTGCTCGTCGCCGTTTCGCTCGACCGCTGCTTCATCGCCGGCCTCGCTTATTGGCAAGGTTTGCGCGAACTCGGCTGCGCCGTTGTGCGTGTCGGTGCGTCGTCTTCGATGCTCGTTTTGGAAATGATCGAGCGCATTCAGCCAACGGCCATCGTCGCCGTGCCGTCGTTCCTGCGCGTCATCGCGGAGAAAGCACGCGAGACAAAATTCAATTTGAAAAATTGTTCCGTCACAAGGGCGGTCTGTATCGGCGAACCGATTCGCGACAGTTCATTTGCCTTGAACGCCTCCGGGCGCGTGATTGAAAAGGCGTGGGGCGCAAAAGTGTTTTCCACTTACGGCGTCACCGAGCTTGCCAATTCGCTTTGCGAGTGTGACGCAGGCAGGGGCGGGCATCTGCACGACGAACAACTGCACCTGGAAATTCTCGACGATGCCGGAAACATTTTGCCCGACGGCGAAGTCGGCGAGGCGGTGGCGACGACGTTCGGTGTCGAGGCAATGCCGCTGATCCGCTACCGCACCGGCGATTGCGCGGCGATCTTTTCAGCGAAATGCCGTTGCGGACGACGGACGCCGCGGCTCGGCCCGATTGTCGGGCGCAAAAACCAGAAGTTGAAACTCAAGGGCACGTCGCTGTTCCCTTCGACACTACAGGCGGTTTTGGAACAAGCCGCCGGCGTGGAAAATTTCGTCATCATCGCGCGGAAGGAAAATGAGCTTTCCGATTCGGTCGAGGTGTTGATTCGCGGCAGCGCGAAGGCGGCGGCGTTGCGCGAGGCGATTCAGGCGCGGGCAAAAATCGCGCCGCAGATCCGCCATGGGTCGTCGTCGGAAATTGAAAAGCTGCAACTGCCGCCGGACGCGCGGAAACGGCGGACGTTTGTGGATTTGAGATGAGGACGTATGGCAAATCCATTTTTGAGGGGAGCGCAGCCGCCCCGGCTGCGGTTCGGTGCGCCCTCGCGCCGAACATGAACGTGGTTACACCAATCAAACAAAATTCATCGCCGTCGCACAATGCCGACGACGAGGGCGTCGCCGGCTGCGCCCGAGGCGGGCGCGCTCCCTATTTTCAATTCCACGAATGAAATTTTGCATCCTCATTCCGTGCTACAACCATCCGACGACGGTGGCTGCCGTCGTGCGCGACGCGCAGAAATTCTGTCCGGTCATCGTGGTGGACGACGGCTCGACGCTGCCGCTGCCGGAATTGTCCGACTGCGAAATCATCCGGCTCGCGCAAAATACCGGCAAAGGCGCGGCCTTGCGCGCGGGCTTTCAACGCGCGCTGGAACTCGGTTGCACTCACGCCATCACGATGGACGCGGACGGCCAGCATTTCGCCGAGGATTTGCCGAAGTTTCTCGAAACGGCCAAAGTGCAGCCCGAAAGTTTGATCGTCGGCGTCCGCGATCTGGCGGCGGCGGGTTGTCCGGGGCATCGCCAGCGGTCCAATGCCGTCTCCGCCTTTTGGTTTCGCGTCGAGACTGGCGTGCCATTGCGCGATACGCAGTGCGGTTTCCGCTGTTATCCGCTCGCGCTGGCCAAAAATCTAAAAACGAAATCCGGCCGCTACGCTTTTGAACTGGAATTCATGGTGCGCGCGTCGTGGATTGGCACGCCCATCGTCGCCGTGCCGGTGAAATGCACTTATGCCGATGGCATTCGCAATTCACATTTCCGTCCGGTCGTGGACCTGGCCCACATCACCACGATGAACATCGGGCTGGTGCTGCAATCGTGGTTTGTGCCGCGCTCGCTGCGCACGGAATGGTCGCTCGGCATCAAAACCACGCGGCGGCACACGCTTCACGAAGTTTTTTCTGAAAACGCGCACGAGCCGGGAAAGCTGGCGCTGGCCGTCGGGCTGGGATTGTTTTTCGGCATCGTGCCGATCTGGGGCATCCAGATGTTGACGGTCGCCGTGGTGGCGCACTGGCTGCGCTTGAACAAAGTCATCGCGCTCATCGTCAGCAACATTTCGCTGGGGCCGGGCGCGGTCGTCATCACCGTTGCGGCGGTCGTGCTTGGCCACTGGATGTTCACCGGCGAACGGCTGCCGATTCCGCCGCCGGTTGATTTTTCCAAGACCCGTGAATACCTCGTGCAATGGCTGGTCGGCAGCCTGGTGCTGGCCGTCATCGTGGCCATTCTCGGAACCATCACCGCCTATTTCGGTGCGCGACTGCTGAGGCGAAAATGAAATCCGACCTTTACCCACGGCTTTACTTGTGGCTGGCGGCGCGGCGACGCGCGGTGCTGATCACGGCGTTGATGCTGGCGCTCGGCAGTATCGCCATCTCGTCGCGCATCGGGCTGGAGGAGGACATTCTCGGCATTTTGCCGAAGAACGATCAGCTCGTTGACGATTACAAATACACGCTCAAAAAATTCGGCCAGATTGACCGTGTCTATATTGACGTGGGCGTGACGAACGCGAGTTCTGAAAATCTTGGCCGCGCGGCGGACGAATTCTACGACGCGCTGGCAACCAACGAACTTTTCGCGCACATCACTTACCGCATTGAACTCGGCAACCAGGCGCAGACCGTCGGCCTGCTCACCGGTTCGCTGCCCAATTTGTTCACCGAGGACGACGCGAAAGAACTCGCGCCGAAACTGGAAACAAATTCCGTCCGTGAGTATTTGACGGCGATGCGGCGCAAGCTCGCCGGGCCGGAGGGAATGGTTTTGAAGGACGTGGTCGCCGCCGACCCCATCGGGATGAGCGGACTGGTGCTGCCGAAAGTCCTGCCGTTGCAGACCGGTTTTGGCGGCGCGCACATCGAGGACGGACGATTGACGAGCAGCAACGGCGTTCATGTCCTGATGGTCGCCGAACCGAAATTTCATTCGGCGGACACCAAACACGATGCCGTCATTGTCGGCGAAATGCTCCGCGCGGCGGACGAAGTGGAAACGAATTTCCCCGGCACGCACGTCGCCATCACCGGCGGACTCCGCATGGCGCTCGACAATTCGACGCTGATCTGGCACGACTCGATCCGCTGCTTCGTCATCGCCTTCACCGCGATGTTCATTCTCTGTTTCACCGCGTATCGCCGGCGCTGGCTGGCCGTGGTGACGTTTTTGCCGTCGCTGTTCGGCACGCTCGTCGCGGGCGCGGTCGTGGCGCTCGTGGACCAGCACGTTTCCGCGATCGCCATCGGCCTGGCGAGCATGGCGCTCGGCATCACGGTGGACTACGGCATCTACGTCGTCTATCACCTCGACAACGCCGCGACCGACCGGAACTCCGCCGGCAAAATCGTTGCGCGGCTCGTGCTGCCGACAATCATCGGCGCGATGACGATCATTGCCGCATTTGTCGTGCTGTCGTTTTCTCCGATGACCGGCTACCAGCAACTGGGCATTTTCGGCGCGTTCGGCGTGCTGATGTCGGCGGCGTTCGCGCTGCTCGTCTTGCCGCTGATTGTTCCGCTGCCCAAGTCCAAGGAAATCCAGCCGCTGCGCTTCACAAGCTGGATGGACAATTTTCATGCGTGGCAAATTAAAAAACGCCCGCTGCTGCTGCTCGGCGTGGCGGTGCTGACGGTCGTCGCCATTTTCGGCGTGAAAAAACTCCGCTTCGAAGGCGACATCGCCAAGCTCAACGGCATCACGGAAGCCACGCGCGCCGACGACAAATTGATCAGCGACACTTGGGGCGACGCGCTCGGCATGACGGTCATCGTCGCGCGCGGAAAATCAGCGGACGACGCGCTGGCTGAAAACGACCGCGCCGCCGCGCTGCTCGCGCAACAGACCAACGTGGCCGGAATTTATTCGCTCTCCGCCATCTGCCCGGCGCGCAGCACGCAGGAAGAAAACATCCGGCGCTGGGAAAATTTCTGGACGCCGGAACGAAGGGACAAATTACGCGTGACGATAGAGCAGGTCGGCGGCGAACTTGGTTTTCGCACAAACGCCTTCGCACCGTTTTGGGCAACCATCGAAAAAAACCCGGAACTGCTGACGCTCGACCGTTTTCGCGGCACGCCGCTCGAACAGGCGCTGAACGAACGCGTCGCTGTCGGCACGAACGACGTCGCCATCAGCACGCTCGTCAAACTGAAGGATCGTTCGCTGGCCGGGAAATTGCGTGACGCACTGCCGGGACTGATTGTGATTGACCAGAAAAATTTTGCCGAGCACATCGCCGCGCTGGCAAAAAACAACATGGGATTTTTTGCGCTGTGGACGGCCGTTGTCGTCGGCGTGATCGCCTATTTCGCGCTGGCTTCAATTGAAGTCGTCATCGCCACGTTGCTGCCGATTGGTTTTGGGCTTTTGTGGACGCTTGGTTTGATGGGCTTGTTCGGTCTGCCAATCAACGTGATGAACTGCGTTTTTGTCATCTTTGTCATCGGCATGGGCGAGGATTACAGCGTGTTTCTGGCGACGAGCAAACTGGACGTGTGGCGCGGGCATCCGCCGCGCATCGCGCCGACGAGCGCGTCGGTTTTGATTTCGGCGGGGACGACGATTTTCGGTTTCGCCGTGCTGGCGTTCGCCAAACATCCGGTTTTGTTTTCAATGGGCACGACGGTTTTGCTCGGCATGGTCAGTGCGTTCGCGGCAACGCTCGTCATCACGCCCGCGTGCATGGATTTCCTGCTGTGGCGCAAACCGCCGACCGGCGCGCCGCGCTGGTGGCATCTGCTGGGCAGCGTCTGGTGTGGACTTTATTTGCTGGTGAGCCAGTCTTTCGTGTTCGGGCCGCTGCGGCTGGCATTCAAAATCTTTGCTCCCGCCACCGCCGACCGCCGGCTGCGGCGGGCGTCACAACTGGCCATGAGCGGACTGGTCAAGACGTTTCCGCTGGGCAAAATCGAGTATCAAAATTTTTCGGCTGAAACGCTGGCGCGTCCGGCCATCATCATCAGCAATCACCAGTCCGCGCCGGACGTGCTGATCGCGTTCATCATTTCCAGCGAACTGGCCATGACGGTGAAACGCCGCGTCTATGATGCCCCCTTTCTCGGTGTCGCCTGCAAATGCCTCAAGCACGTCGTCGTGGACGCCAACGAACCGGAAACCACGTTGCAGGAATGTCGCCAACGATTGGACGCGGGACTGTCGCTCCATTTCTTTGTGGAAGGCACGCGCTCGACTGACGGTTTCGTGCAACGCTTCCGCCGCGGCGCGTTCGAACTGGCGGTGGAATTGCAGCGCGACATTCTGCCGGTCGTCCTCTGCGACACCAACACCGCCATGCCGCGTGACGCCTGGTGGTTTGAGGCGGGCCACGCCACCGTCCGCGCGCTGCCGCGAATCACGCCGCAAAATTTCGATTATTCGCTCGGCGCCACCGCGCTGATGCGCCACTGCGAAAAGATCGTCCGCGACTCGCACCAGCGGCAGCTCGACGAACTTAACACGCCGCGCACGTTGCGGCGCAAGGTGGAACGGCTTTACCGCTATCAAGGACCCTATGCCGAACAGCTTGCGCACTGGAAATTGAAGTTCGATCCGGTTTTCCATCCGCTCGACAAATTTGTGCCGCGCAGTGGATTCATCCTCGACCTCGGCTGCGGCTTTGGATTTGCCACGCACTGGCTCGCGCAAGGCACCGACCAGCGGACGTTTCTCGGCGTGGATTACGACGAAAATAAAATCCGCACCGCCCGGCAGACCGCGCAGGACCATCCACGCATCGAATTCCGATACGGCGACATTCTTGAAATGGAATATCCGCCGTGCGACGCAATTTTGCTCCTCGACGTGTTGCATTACTGGACGCCGGGAAAACAGCAGTTGATTCTGGACAAAGCGCGCCGCGCGTTGCGTCCCGGCGGAAAATTGATTTTGCGCGATGCCGCAAAAGCCGAAAGCGGCGCGCACCAGCACGTTCACCGCTGGGAAAAATTCGCGACGACGTTCGGCCTGAACCAGACGCGCGAAGGGCTGCATTTCCGGACGCTGAACGAACTGGTCGACGCACTGAAACACGCCGGGTTCACGGACTGGCAGGTCATTCGCAATGCCGGACGCGGCTCCAACGTGATGTTGGTCGCCACGTTTGCGGCGGTTTGAAATTGTTTTCCAAAAATCCGCGCGCTAACTTCTCATCACAAAAATGAAGGCTGGAAAAATTCAGACCGTCGCCATCCTCGGCGGCGGACCGGCGGCCAGCACGCTCGCGACCCTGTTGGCGCGGAAAAAAATCCGCGTCGCGCTTTATCATCTGCCCAAACGCGCGCCCATCATCGTTGGTGAGTCGCTCGTGCCCGCCGTCATTCCACTGTTGCAAATGCTCGGCGTCGAGGACGAAATCCGCGCTTACAGCATGTTCAAGCCCGGTGCGACTTTTAACATCTGCGAAGGGGAAAATTATTCATTTTTATTCAAAGAACTCATCGGCACGACCCGTTACGCCTACAATGTGCCGCGCGATAAATTTGACGACACGCTGCTGAACACCGCGCGCAAAGCCGGCGCGAAAATCATCGAGGCTGCCGCGAATGTCGAACGCATTCCCGGCACGGACACGGTGAAATTGAGCGACGAATCGCTCGCCGCCGCCGCCGATTTTTTCAATGGCCAGCCCGACTTGATCGTGGACGCGACGGGCCGCGTGCGGCTGCTGCCCAAACTTTTTGGCATTCCCGCACAGGAAGGCCGGCGCAAGGACACCGCGCTCTTTGCGCACGTTGACCACACCCAATTCGGCCATAAAGGCCATGTCCACAGCACGTTGCTTGACCACGGCTGGAGCTGGCGGATTCCACTGCCAGGAAAAGTTTCCGTCGGTGTCGTCATCGGCACGGAACATCTGGCGAAATTCGGTGCGACGAAAGAAGAACGCTTCGACAATTTGCTCAAGCAAGATTCCGTTATGGCCAAGATCGCTGGTGACGCGAAACGCCTGACGCCGGTGATGGAATACATGAATTACCAGCTCGTCTCGGAACGCATGGTCGGCGGCAACTGGGCGCTCGTCGGCGACTCGGCGGGTTTCATTGACCCGGTGCTTTCCAGCGGCCTGTTCATCGGCATGTTCGGCGCGACGCTGCTGGCGGAGGCGATTGAAAAAAACACGTCCGAGGCGTTCCGCGCCTACGAAACGGAGATCAAACACCACCTCACCTGCTGGCACGAGATCGTGGATTATTTTTACAACGGACGGCTGTTCACGTTTTTCCGCGCCGGCGAGGCGTTGCGCGACAAATGGATCATGAAACTGACGCGCCCGCACATCGCCAAGCACCTGGGCCGCGTGTTCAGCGGCGCGGCCTCCACGTCGGCCTACAGTCTCGGCCTGCTGCGGTTTGGGATGAAATACTGCATGCGCGACGACGACCCGCGCGACATGGCCGTGCGGTGAAAATAGGATGGCGGCAGCAAACCGCCTGTGGGAAAATTTTCAGGCGGCATCATCAAATGACTTCCATATTCATTGCAGCCACGGTATAATAATTTTGTCATTAAAATACGCATGAAGAACCCCCACGCGCTCATTCTGGAAACCAAGCCGTTTGCCAGGGATTTTTACTGGAAAAGCTGGTGGGTGATTCTGTCCACCGCCTTTCTGCTGGCGGCCGCCACTGGCGGGACGCTGTTTCATTTCCCGCTGCCCGTCAGGCTGGCGTGCAGTTTGATGGCCGGGCTGTTGAGCCTCCGGCTGTTCGTGATTTACCATGATCAACAGCACCATGCCATTTTGCCCAGGTCCCGACTCGCCGAATTTCTAATGCGGATGTTTGGACTCTGGGCTTTGAGTCCCAGCAGCATCTGGCGCAGTTCCCACGACCATCATCACAAGCACAATTCCAAGCTGCGCGGCGCGCACATCGGCTCCTTTCCGATCATGACCAAGGATCAATATTTGAACTGCTCCAAAGCGGACCGCCGTTATTACCTGTTCACGCGCCATCCGCTGACGATTCTGTTCGGCTATTTCTCCGTCTTCCTTTATGGCATGGTCATCCGCCCGTTCGTCAATTCCCCAAGGGAGCACTTTGATTGCCTGCTCGCGTTCACCCTGCACATCGTGACGGCACTGGCCCTGTATTTTTTCTTTGGGTGGCTGGCGGTGGTGCTGGCGCTGCTGGCGCCGGTTTTCATCGGTTCCGCCATCGGCAGTTATCTTTTTTACGCCCAGCACAATTTTCCCGGCGTCAGCTTCAAGGACAAGGCCGGCTGGACCTACGAAAAAGCCGCGATGGAATCATCCAGCTACATCAAGACCGGCCCGATCATGGCCTGGTTCTCCGCCAACATCGGCTACCATCACATCCATCATTTGAACGCCCGCGTTCCGTTCTACCGGCTGCCGGAAGTCTTCCGGGCCATTCCGGAATTGCAAAAGCCCAAAATCACCTCGCTGCATCCGAGGGACATCTTCCGCTGCCTGCGCCTCAAAGTCTGGGACGTGGAATCGCAACGCATGATCGGCCTCCGCAACCTCAAGCCCTGAACCGCGGATCGCAAAAATCACCCGCGCTGCGGCACGGGATTCAACTGCGCGGCCGGTTGCCTGGTGCCAGCCTCTAAAATTTTCTGGCGCACAAATCCGGTGAATTCATCGCGCGCCAGGTGCAGATAATTTTCCGGCGGAATCGGGTCGCCAAAATGAACCTCGATTTTCCGCAGCCCGCCCACTGGATGAAACCGCCCCGCTTTCGTGGAAACCAACTGCATATTTTCGATGAAGACCGGCACGATGGGCGCGTGTGATTCCTGCGCGACGTAAAAAATTCCCGGCTGACATTCCGCCACGTCCATGCCGTTGCCGCGCGTGCCTTCGGGAAAAACGATGAGATGAAATTTGTTGATCTGGCGCGCGTAGGCCTGCAGTTCGCGGATGCGGCCCGGATTCAACCGGCCGCGTTCCAGCAGAAACCCGATCGGCCCGCTCAACGCGCGTTTGATCCACGACGTGCGCCAGATATTTTTGTCGCCCAGCACAAGAATCGGATAACACCCCGCGCGCCAGCACAGGCCGCCGATCAAAATCGTGTCGAGCAGGCTGACATGGTTGCAGGCGAATAAATACCGCTGGCGCGGATCCAGCTTGTCCGTGCCGTGCGTCCGGCGCAGATACGTGGCGGCAAAACCCGCGTAGGCCGACAGGCCCATCAAAGCCTGCGTCAGCTTCAACTTCCGCGAAACCTGGTTTCCTTCCGGTTGTTCCATGATTCAAAATGGCCGCAATGCTAGTTCGCGCCCTTGGCCTGGCGCAACAAATCTTCCAGTTCCTGTTTTTCCTTCAAAAATGCCGGCTGTTCCGACAACGCCTTTTCAAAAGCCTTTGCCGCCTCTTCGCGTTTCCCCAACGCGAGCAACGCACGTCCCTGCAAAAATGAATTCTGATAAAACCCCGGATTCAGCGCTTCTGCTTTCTTGGCAAAAACCAGCCCGGCCTGCGCGTCCTGGTTTTTCAACGCGCGCAGGCCATCGGCCAGGAATTGCTGCGCCTGCCGCGTGCGCTCATATTCGCCATCCGCGAGCACCGGATCAGCGGGTATGGTCAAGGCAGGCAGCTCCTGCGAGAAATCATTGACGTCGAACGCGACGAATTTGCCGAGCTGGTTCGGCGGCGACGCAGCCCAGAAAATTCCCGCCGTCAAATCCATCACCACCGCGTGCGTGGCGATGAACGCGTCCAGCGAACCGCGATGGCCGTCGCCCGCAAAAGCGCCGCCCGGCAGATCGCGGTCGCGCAAAATGGCCGCCGCGTTCGTGGCGTTGATGGTGCCGTCATCCTGCTTGAGCAGTTCGAGCATCCGTTCTTCCCGCGAGACGGACGTGGCCTCGGACATGTAATTCGTGTTGCGAACGTCGTCCTTGAGTCCCGGCGTCTCAAAATGGTTCGGGCAGACAATCGTGTCGCCTTCCGCCTCGCGCACATTGGTCGTCGTGGGCGTTTTTTCCACGACAACAAATTTCCCATCGGCGCGGCTGCCGATGAGCCAGATCGTGGAAACAAAAACTTTCGCGTCGCGCAGGATTTTCAGCGACTCGTCCAGGTTGTGCGCGTTCTGCAAAATCTCCCGCGCGACGATGGCCACCGGCGTCGCGATGTTGTTGGGCAGTTTGGACGGCGCGCCGTTGATGGTCACGGAAACGCCCGCGCGATTCATGCCCGAAACCACGCCGGCCATGCCCGCCCACGACAGCGAAATGAACGGAATCCCGCCGTCGGGTTCAAACATTTCCACGACGCGGTTGGTGCTGAAAACGTCGGCCGCTTCCCAGTCGAAATTCCGGCCGGTGATCAAGTGGCCGTTCCCCGTCGCGCCGCCCCACGCGCCGAACGCCGTGCAGCCCGCGCGGGCGTTGATGAACGGATTGTCAATCATCATGTAGGAAACGTCGTGCGCGGCGTGGTAGTTCAGCAGCCGGTTGTAAAAATTTCCCTCCTCGGGATGAATGTCCGGGCAGCCGAGCGTCGTCGCGTAAATTTCCAGCCGGTAGGCTTCGGGGATGTAGTCGCTCAAATGCCGGTTGCGCCACATGACGTAATTTTTCAATAGCTCCATCACCCAATGTTTCGGGACATAACCTTGGATCATCTTCATGAACTCGTTTTCCAGCGTGTGCATTTTGTCCTGCATCAGCACGCCGTCCGCGTAACCGATTTCCAGCGGCGAACCTTTCAGATAAACAACGGTCAAACCTTCGCGTTCACCCGTCCACGACTTGCCGAGCCACGTTTTTCCATCGCGCTTTTCCGGTTTCAATTTCAAAACCGACGTGTCCGCCGGCAGCGGCGGCGGTTTGGCGATGCTGTCATGCATCATCAAAACCGCCGCGAGCCAGCCCAGCAGCGCGAGCAAAATCGCGCCGAGCAGAATCCGCTTGAGCCATTTCTTGATTCGCTTCACGACAGTTTCAACAAAGCTTCGCCCGCCGGTTGTCCGCCGCAAATGAAATTTGCCCGTGCGGAAACCACGCCATCGGCTTCGGCCAGTTTCAAATTCAGTTTCAGGATTTCGCCGGGCAGAACTGGGCGTTGAAATTTCGCCTTGGCAATTTCCCGGACGGCCAGCGGACGGTTCTGCATCCATTCCGCCGCCATGCGGGTAATTTCCAGTTGAAAGATGCCCGGCAGAATCGGGCGGTTCGGAAAATGGCCGGCAAACACCGGATCATCCGCGCTGAAATTGAATTCAAACCGGTTCGTTCCGTCGGGCTGCGGCGACGGCCCGGATTTTCGCGCGGCGGCAATGGAATCTCTCATCGTCATGATTTGGGCGCCTTGGTTTCGTCGAACAAATCCGCCGGTTGCGCGCCAGGTTTGATTTCCAGAATCCGCAAATCCAGCTTGTAGCCGCCGCGATCAATCACAAAATGGTTCGGGTCCGGCATCGTGACCGGGCAGTCCAGCTTCGGCGTGCCGCCAAAAACGCACTCCACGTCGGCGGCCACGAGGCGGCGGATGTATCTCGCGGGAAACATCCGGCTGGATTGCATCACAAAAACTTTCCCGTCCGGCTTAATCAGCAAATCAGCAATCACCTGGCCGAAATTTTCCGTGATGACAAGCCGTTTGCCGCCGGTTTCGCTCATGGCGAGATAGCCGTTGAGCGCGAACTGCATTCCGCGTGCGCTGAACAGGGCGCGCTGCGTGATGAAGGCGTTCGCTGGGAAAAAACCTTTCGGAGGCGGTAAATATTGCGTTGGCGGCAGCGGCGGGCTGGCACAGCCAGCGAGCAAACAAATCACCAACGATAGGATAAAATAATTACGGCGCATGATTCACGGCGGCCCGCACGGCGGCAATGGGCAGCGGTTTGGTTTGATCGAACGCGCCGGGCGGAAACGTCACGTTGCGCTTTTCGTTGTGAAAGATGATACGCGTCAGGTCGCCGTTCGGCTCATTCAGCACGACTTCGCGCGTCGCCGAAAAATCCGGTTCCAGGTGGATTTCAAACGACGACATCATTGAGCGCACGTTTTTGTCCTTCGGGGTCATCGTCACCACCGTTTCGCTGTTGGTCGCGAGCGACACGGAGAATTCGTTGGTCAGCGTGTCGAGCTGGCCCTGGTTCATCGCCGACATCTGCTGCATCACGCGCTGCAAAAGCTGGGGAAAACCGAGCTTCAACTTTTCCCACCTGCCGTCGTTGAACTCGAACTGCGCGACGGATTTCTGGTCGCCGAGCAAAATCGTCTGATACGGCGCGGTCGTTTCCCAGCGGATTTTGTCGGGCCGTTCAATCAGCATCACGCCTTCGCTTTTCAGTGGCTCGGAAAATAATTTCAGCTCCCGCTCCTGCGTGAATTCCAGATACACGGTGCCGACCGAGGACATTTTATGCTGCAAAGCGTCCAGAATCGGGCGCGGATCGGCAACGGTTTGCAGCGTCGGTTCCGCCGAAACAGAAAATGCCGCGAACGCCGACGCGAGCAAAAAAATATGCGTGAGTTTCTTCATTTCAACAGTTCGTCCAGTCGCACAATTTCATAACCCAGCCCGCGCAGCGTGTCCAACAGCGATTTCACCGTCGCCAGCAGTTTTTCCGCCGGAATGTTTCCGTCATGCAGCAAAATAATCGCGCCCGGCTGGAGTCCGCGCGTGATTCGGGCGACAATTTTTTCCGGCCCGGCAATGACGGTATCCAGACTGCGAATCGTCCAGCCGATGACCTGCAAGTTCAGATTTCGCGCGGCGCGAAAGGTGCCCGGATTGGACAAGCCGACGGGCGGCCGGAAAAATTTTGGCGTGACGCCGGCAGCCTTTTCAATGACATCCTGCGTTTGCACCAATTCAGCTTGCAGCCGCGCGGCGGAATAGAAATTTGTAAAATTGCTGTGCGCGTAAGAATGATTTTCGAGCAGATGACCGTCGCGCACGATTTGCGCCGCGAGTTCGGGATTGGCCGTGACCTTTTTGCCGATGCAAAAAAATGTGGCGGATATTTTTTCTTTACGCAGAAGGTCGAGCAGTTGCAATGTCGAGCGCGGGTCGGGGCCGTCGTCGAATGTCAGCGCAACCTGCTTTTGGGAACTTGTGCCGCGACAGATAAAATTTCCAAACAGCCGCAGTTGCGGAACCGCCACGCCCAGGCCCATCACGATCAACAGCGCCACTATCACCGCGTTTAGCAGGATGAAATTGTGCAGCGCGAGCGCCGCTGCTCCAAAAATCACCGCCAAAATTGCGACGACATGAAAACGGGTCATGGCTGGATGCAGCAAACGGCCTTCGCTCCGCGCTGGGACAGCGTGTATAACAGCATGCTGCATTTTTTTTCATGCGCCAGTTTCACCGCGAGGGAAAAGCCAAACGCCGACGCCGCGTGAAATTCGCCGCAGAGTTGCTTGTAAGTCTGGTGCTCCAGTTTTTTCCCGGCGCGCTCCCACAACGCCGCCGCGACCGCTTCATACATCGGCTCAAGTTGCCGGAAACCTTTCGCGCCGCTCATGAACACTTCAACTTTCGACAAGTCAACCGCCGATGCAATCCAGTCCGCTTCGCGCCCGGCGTCGAATGGTTTGCGCCAGCGTCCGAGTTTCACCGCCGTCACGCGCGCGAGCGGAGATGAAATTTTTTCCGCGTTTGTGATACTCGCCACAACCGCGCCTTCGCCAGGCATGATCTTATCGTCCCATGCGCCCCAACGCTGGCCGATGCTCAACAGATATTTGTCCACCTCATCTGCGGCACCGACGAGCGCGCAGTCGGCTTCGCCGTTCGCCAACTGGGAGATGCCCTGCCACAGCGCGCACTCGAACGTGATTTCGCCGACGGTCGGCGCGGAATTCATCCCGCGCGCAGCCTGGTCAATCGCGACCTGCCCGGCTGGGGAATTGTGAACCGAATTCGGAAAGCGCGACGGCATCGGCTCGCGTTCGTCCTTGGCCACCAAATTTTCAATGAACGTGCCGGCGTCTTCAAGGCAGCCGAGTCCGGTGCCAATCGCAATGGCGACGCGCTGCGCCGGATCGGGTGCGTGGCTCTGGCGCGCGGTGATGAGCGCCATCTGCTGCAAACGGCTCAAGCGGCGGCGCTGGTTGGGATTCAACGTCGTCGTGTCCAACGCGCCGCAACTGAACACGGGTCCCCGGCCGGGCGGCAACGGCGCGGTGATTTCCTTGATGACAACCGCGCCCGGCCCGATGACGCCGATGCCGCCGACGGCAATTTTTATTTTTTCCGGCACAACCGCCCGTGGCAAAGTTTCCGGCGTGGAAAAAATCAAAACGCCGTTGTTGCCGCCGAAGCCGAACGAATTGCTCATCACATGAGTCAGCGGCGCGTGACGCAGTTCCACGACTGGTTCGAGGCCGATGGCCGGATCGCATTTGGTGAAGCCGGGATTCGGCGGCAGTTCCTGACGGCGCAGCGCCTCGATGCACACAACGGCCTCCATCGCGCCGCTCGCGGCCAGCGCGTGGCCGAAAATCCGTTTCGTGCTGGAGAATGGCGGCACGCGGTTGTGAAAAACCGTCTTCAACGCGATGGTTTCCGCGATGTCATTGTCGCGCGTGCCGGTGCCGTGGGCGTTGACGTAATCAATGGCGGACGGTTCGAGTCCCGCGCGACGCAATGCGGATTGCATCGCCATGGTCGCGCCCGCGCCCTGCGGATGCGGCGCGGTGGCGTGATACGCGTCGCAGCTCATGCCCCAGCCGCTCAACCGCGCGAGAATTTTAGCGCCGCGCCGCCGTGCATTTTCTTCGGATTCCAAAACCAGAATCGCCGCGCCTTCGCCGAGGCTCATGCCGCCGCGCGTCGCATCGAACGGCCGGCAGCCCGCCGAATCCACGAGCAGCAGCGAATGAAAGCCGCCCCACGTCATCCGCGAAAGCGAGTCCGCGCCGCCCGCGAGCATCACGTCCGCCTCGCAGGACAAAATCATTTCCGCCGCCTGCGCAATGGCGAGCGCGCTGGACGAACACGCTGTCGCAATGGCCATGCCCGGTCCGTAAAGACCAAAGGAATCGGCAATGAAATCCACCGTGGTCGAACATTCGTGAAAGCGCGTCGGCCGGGCGCGCATTTTTCCGCGCTTGATGAGCGTGGCGAGAAAAAGTTCGCTGTCATACGAACCGCCAACCGACGTGCCGAGCAGGATCCCGGCGCGGTCGCCGCTATTTTGAAAATTGATTTTGGCGTCGGCGATGGCCTCGCGCGCGGCGAGCCAGCCGAGTTTGTCGCTGCGGGAGCTGCGCGTCGGCACGCCAAGCGCAATCAGGTCGCGCTGGATTTCGCCAACGGGAATTTTTCCATAACGCGGCGATTGAAACAGCGTCAGCGGTTTCAGGCCGCTCGCGCCGGCGGCCAACATGCTCCACACTTCCTCCGTGCCGAAACCGGCGGCGGACACGATGCCCAAACCGGTGATGACTGGAGAGCGCGCGGCCACGATTTATTGCGGACGTTTGGCCGCGATGAAGTCGGCCAGGGTTCTGACGGAGCGGAATGCCGGGCGGCCTTCCTCAATGTCCTTGATCACGATGCCGTAGTCTTTTTCGAGCAGCACGACGAGTTCGAGCGCGTCAATGGAATCGAGTCCCAGCCCGGTGCCGAACAGCGGCGCGTCGTCGTCAATCTGCTCCGGCGTGATGTCCTGCAGCTTGAGCGACTCGATGATTTTTGATTTTAGTTCGTGTGTTGAGATTTGCATGGTGATCAACCCGCTGATTTTGTTTGGGAAATTAACGCACAAAGCGCTTTCATGTCACGGTCAAATTCCCGCCATTCGCGCAACCCGTCAGCGCGATTCAAAAAAATCGCGCACGCCGTCGCCGACTGCGGCGATGAAATTATTTCCGCGCAACCAACGGTGACAGCCTCGCAATAAACGCAAACGCAGCCGTCCGCGTCGCCGCGCCGGATGAAATCGGCAGCCTCGGCCAGCAAATTTTTATCGTCGCCGACGAAACATAAATCCGGGCCGGTGAGACGAAAGTGAATTGCAATCTCACCGATCGCCGCGCTTGGCAGCGTGTAGGCAAACAGCGTCGGACTCGGTCCGCCGACGCCGTTGCGGCCATTCCAAAAATTCACGTCGGTCGAAAGTGAACCCGCGCTGGCCGTGAGACAAATGCCGATGCGGTCACGCGCGAATTCGTCGAAATTGATTTTCAGCGATGCGACGGCGAGCAGTGCCAACTGGCTTTGCAAATCCAGACGGCCAAAACGCTGGCCAAGTCGCGCCGATGCCAAATCAGCCTCGGTCACAATACTTGCGGCGGCGATGGAAATTTTATTCATGGCTTAAAATCAGCGCGCCGTTCATGCCGCCGAAACCAGTGTTGAGTTTCAAAGCATTTTTCAACCGCGCGGCGGGACGCGGCTCGCGCACAAGACTTGCCGGCGTTTCATCCGCCGCGCTGGTCAATCGCGGCGTGCCGGGCAGAAAATTTTCCTGCATCGCCAAAACGCAGCAAATCGTTTCAATCACGCCCGCCGCGCCGAGTGTGTGCCCCAACATTCCTTTCGCGCCGCTGACCGGCGGACATGTTTCGCCGAAAATGGTTTTCAACGCGAGTGCTTCCATCGCGTCGTTGTAGCTCGTGCCGGTGCCGTGCGCGTGGACAAAATCAATTTCACCCGGTGACAATTTTGCCGAGTTCAGCGCGGCGCGGATCGCCTGCGCCAGACCGGAGCCGTCGCGCGACGGGCCGGTGAGATGATTCGCGTCGTTGCTGCCGCCGAAACCGAGAATTTTAATTTTGCTTTCCGGCGCAAAATCCTGACGGGCCAAAACGATGGCCGCACCCGCCTCGCCGGGACTCAAGCCGCAGCGCGCCGCATCGAACGGACGGCAGCCGAGCGGGTCAAGCGCCTTCAATGCGGTGAAACCGGCGACGACAAAGTCGGACAAACAATCCAGACCGACGACGAGAACGGCGTCCGCTTCGCCGCGCTGAATCAATTTTGTTCCCTGCTGAATCGCAATCAAACCGGAGACGCACGCGACGGAAACGGTTTGCACCGGGCCGCGTGCGCCGTGCGCAGCGGCAAGGTCGTCGGCGAGAAGGTTTGCCTGCAAGTGACGCCGCGCGGTTTCGGAGCAGGGACGGTTTTTTGAAATTCGCTCGAGCGCCTCGATGTTGGCCTTGGTGGTTGAAAGGACCAGGCCAGTCCGTTCGGCGGGGATTTGTTCCAAAAAATTTTGCGCGGAATCGCGGGCTTGCTTGAGCGCCTCGGTGGCTAAAAACCAAGCCGGATTGTCGGCGTCAAAATTTCTGGGCGCGGCACCGGCGATGTTCGATTGGAAGCGTGACGAACTGAATTTTTCCAATGGTCGCAGGCCGCTCGAATTTTTTTGCAGGGCATCGAGCAGCGGTTCAATGCCGCAGCCGACGGCGGAAATCGCGCCGCAGCCGGCGATGACGACTTCCGTTTCACGCATACAACGACAGTTCTCCTGACGCGACGGCTTGTCCGTCGCAAGAAATGGTTGCGCTGACCATCAGCATCGGGCCGAGACGTCTCGTCTCGCGGATTTCGATTTGCAGATTCTTTCCGGCGGCCGGACGCGACCGGATTTTGAAATTAGACGCCGCCACCAACATTCCGTTCGCGCCCGCGCCGCCGGTTTTTCCCGCGCCGGATTTCGCGCGCTGGCCGAGCGCGGCAGCGACGGTCTGCGCGACACATTCGACAAGCGCCGATTCCAGAACTTTTCCGTCGCTCACGGCAAAATCATTTTCGCCGAAGCAGGCCGTCGCCGTCGCGGTTTTCTCGTCACAACGCATCAGCGCGTTGACGAAACGCATGGGCGCGCGGTGCGGAATCAAATTCTTAATGTCGGCAGGCGGGGTCACAATTTGTTCGGCGACGGACGCGCGGCCAGCGGCGTGGTTGATTGAGTTTTGCGGACTTCGCGTTGTGCAGCCGTGCCGGCGTTTTCCCAGAACGGGAAAAAATTATACCACTGGAACGGGTCGCGCCGGAGGACGGATTCGAGATCGCCGGCGAAATGGGCGGCGCATTTTTTCAGATAGGCGTCGCGTTCGTGGTGCGCGGGCATCTGCGGATGCTGCGGCGGAAAACCGAAGAAGCGGTAGCATCCGCCCGGTTCGCGGTGGCTGAAGACGTGCATCAGCGCCGCGCCCGCGATGGACGCCATCACATAGGCGCCGATGGGAAACGACGCCACGCCGCCACAGAAAGGAATTTTCGCCGACGGACTGCCATAGGCGCGGTCGCCGAGCATGGCGACGACTTCGCCCCGGCGCAACGCGGCGACGAGCGGAATGGCGTCGGTCGGCGAGCCGGTGAGCGGGAGCAGGCGGAAGTTTTGCTTGGAAGCGCGGTTGAGCACGTCGCGGATTTTGGGCCGCTCGCGGTCGAAGCCGGTGATGGTGATCGGCACGTCAATCCGGGTGAGCAACTGGCCGGCGGCCTCCCAGTTGCCGAGGTGCGCGGTGAGCAGCAGCACGCCGCGCTTTTCGGCAAGGGCCGCGCGCAGATTTTTTTCGCCGTCAAACTGAAAGGTGAAATTCCGCCGGTTGCCGGCGAGGATGACTGTGCGGTCAATGATGGCGCAGCCAAAGGAATAAAAATGCTTGAACACGAACCAGCGGCGTTTCCACCACGACAGCGGGCCAAAAACGCGGCGGTGAAAATCCATCGTGGCCGGCACGTCGGGCGAGGCGAAGGAAAAATAAACCGCCGGAAAAACCGCCAGCGCATAAGCCGCGCGCAATCCCAGCACGCGGATGGCCATGATGAAAAACCAGATGCCCCAGCGCCCGCCGCGTAATTGGCCGGTGCCGGACCAGTGTTTTGTCTCGGAGTCGTGCGTATTCACTTCAGATGTGATCCGATTGATAATTGTCTGTTCCTATTCAACATCATTTCCGGCAGGATTTCCAGAAGACAGATTGGCTGGCGAAAAAATTTATCATTCGTCAGTGCGGCGAGGGGGACACAGGTTGGCCGGCAGAAACCGCCGCCGCTGAATTGGTTTCCCGGGCGGAAGCCAGCCGCAGCAGCAGGTTTTGCCCCACCTTGTCTTTCCAGTTGAAATTGGAACTGAGCACGACCACGGCGATTTTTTTATCAGTGTCCATGCCGAGGTAGGCGCTGTAGCCGGAAAGAATGCCGTTCATGAACGTGATACGCGTTCCCCAGTCCGGGTAACGGTCAATCATCCAGCCCAGCGTGATGTCCTCGTCGGGAGTGTGAATGGCGACGTGCTGCGTTTCGGCCCAGACCGGATCGAACGAGCTGCCGGACATTCCCAGATTGGACTTGGCGAACGTCATCAGGTCGTGGACGGTGGAATACATTCCGCCGGACGCGCGCATGATGTCGCCCATGTCCCAGTCGGGCATCGGGCGGTTGCGCGGAAAAAAGCGCGGTTCATCGCCGGCGTGACCCTGTTCCAGCCGTTTGCGCTGCTCCGGCGTGAGGGTGAACACTGTGTCGCGCATATTCAGCGGGCCGCAAATTTTTTCCTGGATCAGGTCGGGCAGCGAACGCCCGGTTTTGACTTCAATCAAATTTGCCAGCAGGCCGTAACCGAGATTGGAATAGCAATAAACGCGTTCGGCCTTGGGCTGGAGCCGTTTGGTGCCGATGTATTTGTAAAGATAGTCCCGGGTGATGAAGTCGTAGGGATTGCGGCCCGCGAACACGAAATCCACGACGTGCTTCAATTGCCGGAGATTGTGCGGCTCGCGCGGCAGACCCGACATATGCGTGGCCAGTTCGCGCAACGTCACCGCGCCAACGTCAGGGCTGACCTTCACGCTCGGCGGCAAAATGCTCCGCACCATGTCGTCATAGTGCAACTGTCCTTCTTGAACGAGAATGACCAGCAGGCTGGCGACAAAAACTTTCGTGACGGAACCGATCTGAAAAATGGTGTCCGGCCCCGGCGGCGTGGCCACGCTGTAACCGTAGCAATGCACCGCGCCGTCCGGCGTCAGCACGCCGACCGCCAGATCGTGGTCCTCACGGGAGGCGATCAATGGTCGGGCCAAGCGGTCCACTTCATCCTTCATGTTCTCACCGCTGCGCAACCGGGCGGCGGCGGCGGTGGGATCAAGCACCTGGCGCGAAGTGTAACCGTTGCAGCCGGTCTGCAACATGGCCGTTCCCAGCAGGCAGGCGGCGGCGAGCGGAAACGACAAATTCAAATTTTTCATCCGATCCTTGAAAAATGTGGTGGCCGTGATCATTCGGTGAAATCAAGCGCGGCTTTCACGACGGCCCCTGCCCGTCAACAAAATCGTCCTTTGCTCCATCACTTGCGAGAAAGCCGGAAGGCCATCCTAGAGAAAAAGGGAACCTTGTCAACGCGGCGCGAGTTGGAGTAGTGAGAAAGTTTGAAATCAGATCGGCTCCAGCGACTGGTCAGGCGTATAAGACATAAGTTTCAGTATCCACTATCAAATAATTGGTGGCTGTTGTTGCTTCGCAATCCTAGATTTTACCAGCAACAAAAGAAAAACGCTGACAATCAAAAATACACAGACCAACAGCGCAACAGACGCTCCGGCTAATCTCTCGGAGTAATCTTGCAGGTCTGTTGAAAAATATGCCATCAATGTCTGATACCAGCCGAAAACGAGCAACCCGAACCAGAAGCCGAATAGACCTGTTATTTTGACAAATCGGCGCGTTTTGCTCCAAATAAAAAGAATAAGAAAGGCAACCAGGGTGACAGCTACATAGAGGTCATTCGGACCTGGACCAGTAATTGGAGCTGGCTTTGGTAAAGGCAGCCCATCGGAATGCAGATCGCCTAGACGTAATGAGACAAGCAGATAAGCAACAAGCAGGCCAACGAAAAGCACACCCCACAGCTCTATGACCGCGTTTGTAATTCGTGATGGCATTGTGCGGATCGTTTCCATACGCCTAGACGTAGAAAATTGAGCCACGCCGCCGAATCTGTCAAACGCGAAAATCAAGGCAACAAACCGTGTGAAAATTCAGCGAGGTCAATACTGAATCCAGTTGGTCATGCTGGCGTAGGCAAAGGTCATTTCACCGGCTTTGTATCCTTTATACCATTGGGAATGGCCGTCGGCGAACATGAGGTTCTGGCCCTTGCTGTGAATCTGCCAGTATTCCGTCATCGCCGGGGCCGCCGCGCCGCCGACGCAGTTCTGGGAATAATCGTCCTTGTCCGCGTCCAGCGGATCAAAGTGCAACCCCGCGCCGTTGTTTAGCGTGCCTGCCGTGTCGCCGCCCAGGACGAACGCCGAGGGAAACAAAATCGCCGAGCCTTTGACCGGCGCAAAACTGTGAACCGTCACATAGGCGGCATTGCAGCCGTTGAAATAATTGAACGGCCCGCGCAACGGGACCGGCAACTGCACATTGCCGGGACAATTGAACACGTTCGTGCTGCCAATGTAGGGAAAAATCTGCTCCGACCAACTGGGCTTGCCGGTGCCCGAATCAATGGCGCCCCAGTAAATATTCCCGCCAGACTCGGGATACAACTCGTGGTTGTCGTCCGCAAACATTCTCATGCCCAGCCCGATTTGATGCAGGTTGGAATTGCAACTGGTCGTCCACGACTTCTGCTTGGCCGCGCTCAACGCCGGCAGCAGCAGCGCCGCCAGAATCGCGATGATGGCGATTACCACCAGCAGTTCAATCAACGTGAAAGCGCGAATTTTCGCGGCGCGAAGCAGTTTCCCGCCGGAACCTTGGCTGCGGAACGAGGTTCGCACTTTTGGAGTGATTGGAAACAGGATCGGCATGATTTTGGTTTATCAAGGTGAGGGCGGCGTGGGCATGGTGCCGGTGCTGTCCGCAGAAGTTCGCGCCCGCATCCACAGCCAGTCCTGATAATCCAGCAGATCGGTAACAGCCCTGCCCGCCAGTTTTTCGGAGCGGCTCAACCACCGGTGCGTTTCCGAATGACCGTCGGCGAAGGAAAACCCGCAACCGCCATTATGATATGTTCCGGGTGCGTCAATCCACCGGGGGTCTTGCATCCCGAAGGCAAACGCGGCGTCGTTCAGACCCTTGGCATCCTCATCCACCAGCACCCACAGCATTGAAGGCCCCGGCGGGTGAATGTCGGAAGTCTTGCCGTAAGTGAACCAGGGCGCATTCCGGCGATTGGTTCGCTGGTTGTTCAACCAGGGGCCGTTCACCGACAGAGTTGGGCGACCGCTGTGAACATAGCCGGCGCCGGAGAATTCGCCGGCTTCAAATCCGGGATCAATCGTGCCCGCTGCCTGGTTCATGGAAAAGGTTCGGGCGGCGGGAACCATCTGGCCGAGCAGCGACGGCTGGATTCCCTGATACAAGCCGGTGCGCCGGTCGGCGGGGCACCGGAACAAATTCACGTTGCCGCCGAGATAGCTTATCAGCAAGGACAGCGCCGGGTCTTTGATGACATCGGGATCGAATTCCTCCGCCTGGCCGATTCCCGCGCTGCCGGAACACCAGTTAAAGCCCGGCTGCGTGTTGCCGTCATCGGGATTGGGCGGGAAAAAATCGTTGTTATCGCCCGTGTAAAGCAGCATCGCCGTCATCATTTGTTTTCCATTGTTCAAACACACCGCGCCTTGCGCCGTCTGCTTGGCCCGGGACAATACCGGCAGCAGCATCGCCGCCAGAATCGCCATGATGGCAATGACGACGAGCAGTTCAATCAACGTGAACGCCTGCGCCGTGAACCTTGGCACCGAAGGTTTCATAAGTCATTGTCCATTGGCGCTCCCCGGAAAACACCATAATTCGTTGGGGCCGGATTCATTCATTTTTTCCGTCCATTCCGCAAGCTGCATCACCCGGGCCGAACCGTCAAATGCGGCGAAAACCGCCACCTTGCCATGCCGGCCGCTGGTGTTTTCATCGGGACTGCTCGCGCCGTCATTGAACAGGCGTTGGTTGTCCTCCGCCGTGGCGTCGTTGCATTCCCAGAACGCCACGCCGGAAGGAGACATTTGCGCCAGCTTCTCCGGCGGATTCTTCCCCCGACCGTAGCCGCAGACCGCGCCGTTCATCACATAGCTGGAAATCTGCTGGCCCCTCATTTTGAAAAAAGCGCTGTTGGTGTTGTCGCTCGGGCAGAAATACATTTTTTGATTCACCAGCACCGGCCAGAAACTGCCGGTTTGCACCTTGAATCGCTCCGTCCCGCTGGCGCTGGAATCCAGCGTATAAAGCCAGCCCTGCGGCGGATTGGCCTGTTGTTCGCCCGAAGCCCAGTTGGCCCAGGGCATGACGTCGTTGTTGTCTGACGCCACCAGGATCGTGGCCACGCCGATCTGCTTGAGGTTGTTCAAATCCACCGCCCGATAGCTTCGTTGCTTGGCCTTGGACAACGCCGGCAGCAGCATCGCCGCCAAAATCGCGATGATGGCGATGACCACGAGCAGTTCGATCAAGGTGAAGGCGCGGCGGGAATCCATGCTTGGTAAGACAGCGCTCGACATGGATTCGTTTCAAGTTATTTGCGGCCTTGCCAGTATAATGTCCGCCGGACGGCCAAACCGGACAAGTTTTTTTTTGAATTATTTTGGCGAAAGCGGCACGCAGCCATTTGGATTGCGGTGGCAGCTTGCCGGGCCGCAGTCAGCGAAGGCTGGAGCGCAGCGGCGACAACGCTTTTCGGGCAGAGGCAACCACGAAATACACGAATCACACGAAAGGAAAAAAGCGGACACTGCGGCAGCTTTTTCGTGTGTTTGGTGTATTTCGTGGTTCAGACAAAAGCGGCGTGGCGCTCCCGTCTGCACGCTGCTTCGACGCGGCAAGCCGCTTCCCGTCGCAGGCCAAGACGCCGTTGAAACCATTTCACCGCTTTTTCGCGAAAAACATCTCACTGCGCGAAATCCGCCGGCGAAAACTTCTGGTTCAAGACGATGTGTTCATGGGTTTCGGTGGCGGTGCTATCTGTATATTCGATCTTCGGCATCCGGGCGACTATTTCAGGATTGCGTTTAGCTGCCTCGGCCATTACTGCCTTCATGGCTTCGGCACTCGTCACAATTCGGACTTGGTGGATGAGAAAGTCCTGCTTGCCAATCCACACAGTTTTCGTGCGGCCCTTCAATTCGCTGGTAAAGACGTAGCAATCAACCTCGCCCACTTTTGCGTCGGCCTTTTGTATTGCGCTGGCGGTCGAACCGCCAAGATCATTGACTGAGTTCACGGAGAAAAAAGTTCCCGGAATCGTCACCGACGCGCGGCCAGAAATGCCGGCGGCAGTGGCAAAAGCGCTTTCTTTGCTGGCCTCTTTTCTCGCCTTGCCGAGCATCTCCAAGAAATCACCCTTGCCCGCCGACCAAATTATTTCCTTCTCGCCCGTGGACGTATAGCCGGCGGATGCACTGCTCTGCTGCCACTCGACCCGGTAAAAATCCGGGCGTCCCAGCTTGATGGAAAATGTGTGCGTGATGGTCGTGCCGTTTAGGACCGAGACGCATGTTCCATCGTCACTGTAGCTGGTCAGCGCAGCATAAGCTGCCTGTGACTTTTGGAGGATTTCGTTGGGTGGCAGCTTGTCGCCGCCGGTTTGCGAAATCGCCACCGTGACCGCGCCGCCCGCGAGTAAAATTCCAGCGGTGATGCCGAGCGCGAGCTTGAGTTTTGCGTAGGTCATAATTTTGAGAGTTCCTTTAACAAGGGTGGTAACAGTTGCTGTGACGGCCGCCCCTTTTACAGCCGTCAAAGAAATGGTCGCCGCCAGACCCGCCGGCGCGGCCTGCACGGAATTCGCCGCCACGGCTCCGGCGACTAGCGCCGCCGGCAGCGTCACGCCACGCTTGCTGAAAATCTTCCGCAGTTTTTCCAGCGCGCGGCTCACGCGCTTGTGCGCGGCGGCCTCACTCGTTTTCAACGTGGCTGCTACTTCGGCGGCGGTTTTGTTTTCAAAAAACCGCAGCACCACGGCGTTGCGGTCGGTCTCGCCCAGACGCCCCATCGCGTCGTCCAGCAGGGGCGTGATTTGTGCCCACGCCTCCGTTTCATCGCCGGACGGCAAGCCCGTTTCGTTCAAAGTGGATTGCATATAAGCCTCCTGTTCGCGTTGCTGGCGGCGGATTTCGCCCTTTACAAAATTGGCCGCCGTGAGCCGCGCCGTTTGATACAGCCAGCCGGACAGCACGACGTTCGGCGACAGCTTGCCCGCCTTGCGCGCCAGAATGATGAAGACCGCCTGTGTGATCTCCTGGGCGTGATGCGGATTGCCGGTGAACCGCAGCGCGGCTGAAAAAACCAGGTTCACATGACGCGCGACGAGTCCGGCAAAAGCCGCTTCCGATTCGCTGCGGGCGAAATCCGCCAGCAATTCGTGGTCGTTCAGTTCAGGCATCTACCCAATGATGTCCGCCAAACGTGAAACTGGACAAACTATTTCGCCTTTTCAACGACGAGCATTTCGATGGGCGTGTTGGTGGGAACAATTTCAAGGCCGAGTTGGTCAAGGAGCGCGCGCTTCAAGGCGTCGTGTTCCGGGTCTTGATCACCCAGATCTTTCCACCGGAGATTAATTTGAAAATTTTGTTTCAGTCCCGTTTGATCAACAACTGGCATCCCGAAATAGCCTTCCAATGCCATTGTCAGGGTGAAATTCATCGAAGGATGTTGCGCGCTAATGGGTTCGTTATAGACATGAAAATCTCCATCACCGTCGCGTTCGGTGCCCCCCGCGATACGTCCGACGGGTGGCAGCAAGCCGGGAGCGTTTGGAATTTGAACTCTCAAGGCCAAAACATCAGCGTTCCGCATTTCCGTTCGCGCCACCAAGCCGAGTTTGTTTTTTAACCCGCGCTGCAAGGCCTCGTCGGAACCTTGCGGCAGATTGGCAATGAAATCATATCTTTTTTGCGCATCACCGGACGCAAAAAAAACTCTGGCAGGAGGGCAGTCATAGGCAAAAGACATGATAAGTTTAGCCGGCAATCCGATTCCCCACCTGCGCCCGCCGCTGTGCATCCAACCATCTTTACCATCCTGAAATTTCGTTGGCAGAACCGTGACTTGCGGCCTTACTTTAAGCAGCACATCGGGATTGGGATTTGGCACCCGCCATAAAGCCTCGTCATGGTTCTCTTCTCGGTGCGCGACAATTTCTTTGACGGTGATGGTGGTGGTGCCGGCGGTCAGAATTGCCACTACGCCGACAACAATTGCCGTTTTTGCTTTGGTCCATGCCATAATTTTCAATGCTCCTTTTACCAAAGCTAAAGTTGAACCGCCCGCCGCCGCGCCTTTGGTTATCGCAACGGCTGAAATTGTTTTCGCCAAACCCACCGGCGCGGCTTGAACCGAATTGGCCGAAACCGCCCCGGCAATCGCCGCCGCCGAAAATGTCACGCCGCGTTTCGCAAAAAATTTCCGCAGCTTTTCCAGAGCGCGGTTCACGCGCATTTTCGCCGCGTCCTCGCTCGCGCCCAATGCCGCGCCGACTTCGCCCAGACTTTTGTTCTCAAAAAACCGCAGCACGATGGCATTGCGGTCGCGCTCGCCGAGCTTGTCCAGCGCGCCGTCCAGCAACGGCGCGATTTGTTGCCACGCTTCCGCGCCGGGTTCGTTCAAAGTGGATTGCATATACGCCTCCTGTTCGCGTTGTTGCCGACGGATTTCGCCGCGCAGAAAATTCGCCGCCGTCAGCCGCGTCGTTTGATACAGCCAGCCGGAAAGGATCGTTTTCGCGCCGAGCGATTTCGCCTTGCGCGCGAGAATGATGAAAACCGCCTGGCTGACTTCCTGCGCCGCGTGCGCGTTGCCGGTGCTGTGCAGTGCGACGGAATAAACGAGGTTGACGTGCCGCTCCACCAGCGCGGCGAAGGCGGATTCCGATTCCGTCGCGGCAAATTCGCGCAGCAAAGATAGGTCGTCCCGTTCGGTCATTCACCAAGTAATGTCCGCCTGACGGAAAAGGGAACAGAAAATTTGCAAAATAAACGAGGTTCTGACCCTTTGACCACGCTTCGTTCACGGCGGAAAACCAATCGCCAGCTTCACGGCGGAGTATTCAGGATGAATTTTTCCATCGCGCGTGCGGATGATCAAATCCGGCTCCACCCACGTCTGGCCGCAAAACCATTCCGGCAAATCCTCCGCGCGCATCAGGCCGAACAGCGCGACCAGCGGCGGATCTCCTTCGCGGAAAGTCACCGGACGTTTGCGGACAATCACCAATTTGGATTTTTTTGCCGCATCTTCCACGCGCGCAAGTTGTGCGGCTTCGTGCGGAAACACGCACGCGAAAAATCCGCCGGGCGCGAGATGCTTCGCCGCCGTCGCGCAATAATCGGCAATCGTGCCGCGCAGTTCAAAACGGCAGGCGAGCTTTTGTGGATGCTCGCTCTTCACACCCGCTTCCGGCGGAAAATATGGCGGACTGCCGGTGACGAGATCGAATTTCTCAATGTCGCGCAAAATTTCGGCGTCCCGAAAATCGCCTTCACGGATTTCGAAGCGGTCGGTCAGGCCGTTGTAATGCGTGGATTTTCGGGCGAGCGCAACGCTTTCAGCCTGTGCCTCGACGGTGACAAATTTCACACCGGGCAGCCGCCACGCGCAAATCATGCCGACGGTGCCGATGCCGCTGCCGAGGTCGAGCACGGTGCGCGCCGTCGGACACCAGCTCGTGCCATACCACGCGGTCAAAATGTCGTCGGTGGAAAAACGGTGGCCGTCGCGCAGTTGGAACAAACGGAAATGTCCGCTGATGGCGTCGAGTGTTTCGTGCGGTTCAACCACGACGCCGGAATTCAAACCCGGCGGAACAATTCCCGGCTTGGCCCAGCCTTTGAAATGCGTTTCGCTTTTCATGGAGCAATGGGCGGCGAACTTTGCACCGGGATTTCGCCGCGCAACATTTTTCCCGCTGCATCGGCGAGACGCAGATACCAGTCGCTCGGCAATTTTACACCGTCGGCATCGAGCGGCGCGAAGGTTCCCTGCGCGGGCAGTTGCGCGGCTGTCGGCGCGAGCTTGAACATCGCCGTGCCCTCGTCCATTTCATCAAACATCGCGCCGTAAATCATCGTGCAGCCGGTGTTGACCGCGTTGAACGCCTGCCGCCAGTAAAATTTGCCGCCGCGCCGGGGAATTTGATTGAGCGGCCCGCTGTTCGAGTTGTGCCAGGAAAATCCGGGGAAAATCACGGGCATATATCCGCATCCCGCCGCCGCCGCCAAATCGGGCGCGATGACCTGGCGCGCAAATTGATCCGCGCCGGCATCGTCGGCGTAGCGTCCGACCGACCATGGACTGATGATGTCAAACGACCGAAACACTGCGGCCCACGCGGAGTTTGTTTGCGCGTCGTTTTTGAGCGTGCGCCAATACGTCGGCACGCCGCCGACAACAGTGCAGCCGGCGGATTTGAAAAAAATTATTGCCGCCTGCGCCTGTTGCGGCGTGTCACGGCGGCCCGCAAAACCAAAACCCCAAAGCGCGACGACGGGTTTGCCGTTGTGCCGCAAATAACGCGGGCTGGCCGTGACGTGCAGCGTGTTGACGAGAAAATTCCAGTCGTTCGTGAGCGCGCTGACGAGCGTGTTCGTCGGCTGGCCGGAAATGTCATACATGATGGCAAACACGCGCCCGTATTTTTCCGCACCAGCCTGCACGTTCGCCGTCACCTGGTTGCGCAGTGAAAAAAAATGCGGGTCGGCGAGTTCGGAAACGAAGCGCTGTAGAAAAACGCCGTCAAGCTGGTTTTCCTGCATCCATTGAAAATGCCGCAGCACGGTCTTTCGCGTGAACGCGGAGTAAAGTTTCGCCGGTGTGCCGTCCGGCAGCGTCATACGCGTGGCAAACAATTCGTCCGGGTCCAGCTCCGAAATGTCCGGCCAAAAATCCACCGTCGCGTTCGTGGCCACGGGATTGTTGCGGCGGAACCAATGAACCCAGCGGTCGGGCTGCGAGCCGTCGCCGGGACACGCAAACCAGCCTTGATAACCCATGAGCAGTTTCCGGTTCATCGTGTTCGCGTCCACCACGCGCGGAGCCGTGGACTGCGCCCGGACATCGCCGCCA
This sequence comes from Verrucomicrobiia bacterium, assembly GCA_036511615.1. Lineage (GTDB taxonomy): Bacteria > Verrucomicrobiota > Verrucomicrobiia > Limisphaerales > UBA11358 > UBA11358. The sequence goes on from DATCBW010000116.1 coordinate 42,356, forward strand.
AGGCCGAGGCCGAGGACAATTGCCGCTGCAAACAATTGAAAACTGTTGCGCCAGCACCAAGCCCGGCTTGTGAAATGTGTTTCCGTTTTCACGGCTGGATTTTTTCCGCCGGAATGTTCAGCGGTTCGATGTGAATCAGCACGTCGCGAACGGACGGAATTTCCGCGCGAACCTTGTTTTTCACCTCGTGGCCGATGCGATGCGAATTGTCCACGGTCATCTGCGGGTCAACTTCAATGTGCATGTCCACGAAAAATTGATAGCCCATCTTGCGCACGAAACATTTTTCCACGCTGCCCACGCCGGGAATTTTTTCCGCCACGGCGCGGATTTGCTCGATGAGTTCGTGGTCGGGCGAGCGGTCCATCAGTTCGTTGAACGCCGGGCGCAGCAACCGCCAGCCGTTCCACGCGATGACGCACGCCGCCGCGAGTGCCGCCCAGTTGTCCGCCGTTTCGTAACCCTGGCCGCCGATGAGGGCGATGCTGATGCCGATGAACGCCGCGGCCGAGGTGATGGCGTCGCTGCGATGATGCCACGCGTCCGTTTCCACGGCGGAGCTGGAAACCGTCTCCGATTCGCGCAGCACAAAGCGGAACAGCATTTCCTTCGTGGCAATGACGATCACCAAAATAATCAACGTCCACGGCGACGGCGCGACGCGCGGCGTGACGATTCCCGTCAGCGAATGAAACGCAATCATTCCCGCCGCCAGCAGCAGCATCGCGGAAACGGTGGCGGCGGCGAGCGGTTCGGCCTTGCCGTGGCCGTAGGGATGATCCTCGTCGGGCGGCGTCTCCGCGACGACGAGGCCGCGCCAGACGATGATGGAACTGAAGATGTCCGCCAGCGATTCCACCGCGTCCGCGATGAGCGCCTGCGAATGGCCGAGAATGCCCGCGAGAAATTTAACGGCAGTCAGGATGACGTTCGCGGCGAGGCCGAGGAACGTGGCGCGGAGACTGCGTTGCAGGCGGCTGGACGGCACGCGAAATTATTAACCATGAAACCCGCGAAACACACGAAACAAATCAACCCGCCCTGGCCGTGCGAAAAAATTTGCCCGCGCACTTTCGCGCCGCTAACGTCCAAGTGTGTCCGTCAAATTCACCATCCTCGGCAGCGGCTCGTCCGGCAATTGTGCCTATGTCGAGACTGAAAATTGCCGCATTCTGATTGACGCCGGATTTTCTCCGCGCCAGATTCGCACGCGCCTTGCTTCAATTGGCCGCACGCCGGAAAACCTGACCGCCATTCTGATCACCCACGAGCACGGCGATCACATCGCCGGACTGCTCGGCATCGCCGATAAATTTCAAATTCCTGTTTTCTGCAATCGCGACACGCAGGACGCGACCATCTGGACTTTCAAAAACAAATGGAGTAAAAAAACCAATCTCGCGCTCGAAACCGCCGACACGTTCAAATCAAAAATCAACTGGCAGTTGTTCACCACCGGCGCGAGCTTTGAGATCGCCGACGTGCTCGTCGAAACCTTTTCCATTCCGCACGACGCCCAAGACCCCGTCGGATTTCTGTTGCGCACCGCGCGCGGCAACATCGGCTTCGCCACCGACCTCGGCCACGTCACCAGGCTCGTGCTCGACCGCATCCGCGCCGCGAACGTCCTCGTCCTCGAATCCAACCACGACGTGAAGATGCTGCAGGATTGTCCGCGCCGCGCGTGGCCGCTCAAGCAGCGCATCCTCGGCCGCCACGGCCATCTCTCGAACGTGGCCGCCGCCGAAGCCGCCGCGCAAATCATGTCCGCCGGACTGCGCCACCTTTACCTCGCCCACTTGAGCCGCGAATGCAACAAGCCCGAACTCGCGCAACACGTCATGGCCGAGCAACTCCATCACATCGGCGCGACGCACGTCCGGCTCCAGCTCGCCGCGCAGGATGTGCCTTGTGAAACTTTGGAACTTTAAGAAAATGAAAACAATTCTAACAATTTTGGTTTATGCGATTTGCTTATTTGAAAATTTTCAATCGGCCTTTGCTCAAGGCTTCAACGATTCAGCCTACGACTTAATTCAACAAGATCGTTTTGGCACTCAATTTCAAAACGGTGACACTAACGCTCCCCTGCTCGCTATTGATTGGTTCAACGGCCCACGCATTGATTATTTTTGCCAAGTAAGCCGCTCTGGAAATGTTTCCAGCGCGCGAAATGTGATCAACTGGGCAATTCAAGGCGGGCATTGGGCACAACTTGATCGAACCAACCTTGACTTGTTAATTGCGACAATTAACGCCCTGCCGCCACCGCCCAAAGTTTCACCGCCACAAGAACGCTGGCTGGTGGTTCGTGGAATCCGCAAGAATCAATGGTTTAAGAACATTTATGACCGGGCTGATTTTCCCAAAGAGGTGGAAACGCTGTTTCAGATTACTGGCGCGTATTTGGAGTGGTTCATGCCCCGCCCAGAAGGTCATCAGATTTCGACCAGCTTGGACGCCAGCGAATTTTATGTGGCCCGGAACGCTCCCAAAGTGGTTTTGTTCGCGTCAACAAACGTCATCGTATTTGATTTGGACATGAACAAAATTCTGGAAACCATCCCTCGGAGCGAGGTCTATGTTTTCCCAATGCAGGAGTGGGGCATGCAATCACGCACCTTGTCGCCGGATGGAAACATTCTGGTTGATTCTATCTATCAAAACGGACAGGGGGTTTATGCCTTTGATTTGAAGGCCAGAAAAATCTTGTGGACGAAGGAAGGCTTTCAAATGAACCACATCGTTGTGGGAGGCGACAAAGGGCAATTCCTTTTCATCGCCAACCGTCATTCAATTGAGCGTTGGGATTTGGCCTCCGGAAAAAGCCACGCGGTTCTGGCAACAAACCTGCCGATGATCAATTGGACAATTATTTCGCAAGACGGAAAGATTTTCGCCGCAGGCTACGGCTCTGCCGATTATGCTGCAACCAATTCTGCGACTGTTTGGCGGGCCGATGAAGACAAGCCTGCCGCTCAACTTGATGATATCGGCCATTCCTCCGGGTCACTTTCACCTGACGGACGGATTTTGGCTCTGACAGCGGGCGGCGGAATTGCATTAAGAGACTGGCAAAAAGGATTGAGCGAAAAGATTCCCATTCATTTTCCGTATGGATTATTTGAAGTTAGGGGAGTTTCTTGGTCGCCCGATGGGAAATATGTAGCCTTGTCCCTCAATGGCTCGCAGCCACTGATGGGAATTTATGAGACAACCACATGGAAACCGATGGCTATCTTGCCGCCAGATCAATCAGAGTTTATCCAAAACGGCGATTTAATCCAGTTCCGCAGTGGTGAAATGTATAATTTAGATGCTTCTTCGTTAACAGGTTTGGGAAAGTAAATTGAATTTAATTCTCCGCACATAATTTTCTTAACCTTGCCCAAAAAAATCAAACGCGCCGCGTCCAGCGCTGTAGGCGCGACATCTTTGTAGCCCCCGCGCCACCCAAAACCAAAGCTCCGTAGGAGCGGCATCTTCCGCCGCCGATTTCGCTCCTACGGAGCTTGATCCGTTTTTAATTTCAACCCTGCAAATATGTCGCGCCCACGGCGCTAAAAAATTAACGCCAAGCTGGCAGATCGAGGCGCAGCCTCTTCCAGCTTGACGTCGCCCAGTTCGAAATAAAGAATGCGGCTGCATGACACCTGAACAGTGGGCAATTTTCAAAAAAGCCGCGCGGCTCGAAAAGCTGGACAAAATTCCAATGGCGATGATCGTGGACAGCCCATGGATTCCCGGTTATCTCGGCATCAAACACATGGATTATTTTCTCGACCCGGAATTGTGGTTCCAGTCGAACAAAAAGATTAACGAGGAATTTCCCGACATCATCATGGTGCCGTCCTGGTGGATGGAATACGGCATGGCGGCGGAACCGTCCGCGCTCGGCTCGAAAATAAAATTCTGGGCGGACAACACGCCGAGCGAATACCACACACTTTATCACATCGAGGACATCGAGAAATTTCCCGAATACGAAGTGGAGAACGACGCGTTCATGGCGATGACGCTGCACCGGATGCGGATGCACCGGCAGCGCATTGCGGACCTTGGCGAAGTGCAGCCGTTCGTCACGTCGCGCGGACCGATGTGCACGGCGGGTTTCGTGCGCGGCACCACGGACCTGATGATTGACCTCGTGGAAAACCCCGAATGGGCGCACAAGCTCCTCGACCTCACCACGCGCCTGACGATTGACTGGCTCAAGGCCCAGGTCAAGGCGCTGGGCAATCAGGCCGAGGGCATTTTCATCTTGGATGACATCGTGGGCTTTGTGAACGAGGATCATTACAAGGAATTTTGTCATCCGTATCTCAAGCGCATCTGCGACGCGTTCCCGACAGACTGGGTGAAGCTGTATCACAATGACGCGGAAGTGCAGGCGTGCCTCGACCATCTGCCCGACTGCGGTTTCAACGTGCTGAACTGGGGCAAGCAAACCGACATTGCCGAGGTGAAAGACCGCGTGGGCGACCGTATGTGCCTGATGGGAAATGTGAATCCGCTCGAAGTCGGTGTGCGCGGCACGGTGGAAGAAGTGCGCGCGGCGACGCTGGACGTTTTGGAAAAAGGCGGCGACCGCGGAATGATTTTGTCCGTCGGCGGCGGCACGAGTCCGGGCATGCCGAAGCAAAACATTCTGGCGATGCTGAAGGCGTTGGAGGAATTTAACGGGAAGAAGTGAACAGTTGAAAACTGTGGTCAAACCTAATTCAGCACCAACATGAAAACGCAACGTGTAACTGTGGTTGATGGCCCACTGCCAGCCGGAATTTGGGAGCGCAAGGATATAGAGCCAAGTCATGCCACAGCGCCAGAGCACATGGCAGTTCGCGATGAGTTAATGCAGCGTGAACCACTGTTTCATCGAGCCGCCTTTGGAACTTCTCGGCGAGATTTTGAAAAGTTGACCGCACCTGAATTTTGGGAAGTTGGCGCGTCTGGCCGGCGATTCAGCCGTGAATTTGTTTTAAACACATTGGAAGAGCGATACGCAAACCAAAAAGAAGATGTCTGGGAAGTCGGAGATTTTCTCTGCCAAGAAATCGCCACCGACAATTATTTGGTGACTTACACGTTGATTCAAGGTGAGCGAGTAACGCGGAGGGCAACAATTTGGCGTCGCACCTCAAGCGGCTGGCAGATTGTTTATCATCAAGGGACTGTCGTTGCACAAAATTGACAAACGATAAAAATGAGAATGAATTGCAATCAACATTCAATGCTTTGTTCGCCACGCGTTCATTGGATGTTCAATGTTGAATGTTGGTTGTTGGATGTCTCCCAATTTTTAATTTTTTCCCATGCCTGATTACGCGTTCATGAACCAGTGCCTTTACGAAGGCAAAGCCAAAGAAGTCGGCGAGATGACCCAAACCGCGCTGGACGAAGGCCGGCCAGTGCAGGAGATCTTGTCCGAGGGACTCATCGCGGGCATGAGCGTCGTCGGCGAAGATTTCAAATACAACATCCTTTACGTTCCCGAAGTGCTCATCGCCGCGCGGGCAATGAAGGCGGGCATGGCGGTTTTGAAACCGCTGCTCGCCTCCAAGGATTCCGTGGTGCAACCCGCCGGGGTTCTGCTGATGGGCACGGTGCGCGGCGACTTGCACGACATCGGCAAAAATCTCGTCGGCATGATGGCCGAAGGCGCGGGCTTTACGGTCATTGACATCGGCGTGGACCAGAGCATTGAAAAATTTCTTGCCGCCACCGAACTGCACAAGCCCGACATCATCGGCATGAGCGCACTGCTTACGACCACGATGACCTATATGAAAACCGTCGTGGACGGCTACAAGGAACGCGGGATGCCGCAGAAATTCGCCATCGGCGGCGCGCCCATCAGCCAGTCGTTCGCGAACGAAATCGGCGCCGACGGTTACGGCGCGGACGCGTCGAGCGCGGTGGATTTGTTTCTTTATTTTGTCGGCAAAGGTCCGCCGCCCAAGGCCAAATCCAAAAAAGAGGCCATTGACGAAGTGAAGGCGCAACGCGAGGAATCCCGCGCACAGCGCGATCCAAACGCGAAGTCAAAATTTCAAATTCTCTACTGGCAGGACATCCCCTCCGAGATTAAAGCGTGGGACGATTTCGACGAGGTGAAATTGAGCCTGCCGGAGAAATTTACCGTGAAGATTGATGCCTCCGCGCAAAAGCAGGGGCTGATTTCGCAGGACGCCTATTCCGCGCACTTCCGCTGGGGCGACGCCGTGGAACGCGCCGGTTCGCCACGCGAGGTGGCCGAGGCCGTGAGCAAAGAGCTTGAAGCGGCAGGATGAAGGCCACCGATTTTGAACCGCTAATCCGCGCTAATTTTCTCTAATCGGAAAAGCAGTTGCCGATGCGAATGTTTTTATCAGCGAAGATTAGCGGAGATTAGCGGTTTAACTTTGAGGCTTGGAAAATTTTACATGAAACAATACGCCACCATCACCGTGATTGGCCGCGACAAGACCGGCGTGATCGCCCGCGTCACCAATTTTCTTTTCGAGCAGCACGCGAACATCGAGGCGCTTGAAGAACAGGTCACGCGCGGGCAGTTCAGCATGACGTTGCAGGCGTCGTGGGCAAAAAAAAACTTTGATTCCGCGAAGGTTCGGGCCGGCCTGAAAAAGCTCGCGGGGCAGCTCGGCATGGAGATCAAAGTCCGCTTCACCGAACCCGGCCGCCGCCAGCGTTTCGCGATTTTTGTGACCAAGGAACCGCGTTGTTTCGAGACCATCGCGCAGGCCGTCGCCAAAAGATCACTCGTAGCCGACCCCGCGCTCGTCATCGGCAACCACGCCGGCTTCGAGCCGCGCGCCAGAAAATTTCGACTGCCGTTTGTCTGCGTGCCGTGGGAAGACCGCGCCGGCGCCGAGCTGCGGGCGCTGGAACTTCTCGACGATCACCAGGTTGATTTCGTCGTGCTGGCGCGGTTCATGAAAATCCTTTCGCCGAACTTCGTGTGGCGCTACAAAAACAAGATCATCAACATCCATCCGTCGCTGCTGCCGAGTTTTCCCGGACCGCAGGCGTATGAGCATGGTGTGAAGATCGCCGGCTGCACCGCGCACTTCGTCAATATGCACCTCGACGACGGACCCATCATCGCGCAGGGCAGCTTCCACATCCGTCCGGGCATGACGCTCCCGGAAATCATCGCCACCGGACAAAAACTCGAGGCGCAAGTTTTGCTCAAGGCCGTGAAGCGCTATCTCTCCAAAAGACTCGATGTTTATTGGGGAACGGTGAATGAGGTTTGAATCGTCTTGGACTGCGGCGGGAAGTGAAGCGCCATGCCGCTTTCGTGCGGACTGATAATTTTTCGGATTGAGTTCAACCCCCTGCGCTCAAAAGCGGTGTCGCTGCTGCGCTCTGCCACCGCAGTCCAAGAATTTTCAACCCGCACGATTAAATTTTTCCACGACTTCGCGGATCGCCCGCGTGTGCTCCGGCGTGCTGCCGCAGCAGGAACCGATGATGTTCGCGCCGGATGAAATCGCATTCGGCACCCCCGCCGCCATCTCCGGCGGAAGCTGTTTGTAGACGGCCTTCAAGTTTTCCAACACGGGCAGGCCGGCGTTTGGCTGCACCATCACGGGCAGGTTGCAGCTTGCGCGGTATTGTTTGGCGACCATCGCCGCGCCGTTCATGTCCATGCCCGTGCCGCAGTTCAGCGCGATGATGTGCGCGCCGCGTTCCTCGGCGAATTCCGCCGCGCGTTCCGGCGTCACGCCCATCATCGTTACATAAAAACTTTTGTCCTGCGAAAGATCGTAGGCGAGTGACGAGATAATGCACGGTGCGCCCGCCGACTTGGCCGCGTCAATCGCCACGCCGAGTTCTTCGAGCGATGTCTGCGTCTCAATGATGACCGCATCCACGCCGGCCTCGACGAGCGCGCGGGCTTGTTCCTCGTAGGCGGACTGTGCGGCGGAGGCGTGAAGATCGCCGTAGGGTTCGAGAATCGCGCCGAGTGGACCTAAATCTCCCAGCACAAAGCCTTCGCGTCCGTCGAAAGCCTCGCGCGCGATGCGTGCGCCGGCTTGGTTGATTTGATGCAAATCGTCAACGTGTCCGTGCCGTTTGAGCATCAGCCGGCTGCCGCCAAACGTGTTGGTGATCAGGCAATCCGCACCGGCTTGAACGTAGTTGCGCTGGATTTTCAGGACGCGTTCCGGGTGTGAGAGATTCCACGCCTCGCCGCAGTCGCCGTTGGCCAGTCCGGCGAGCATGAGCTGCGTGCCCATCGCGCCGTCACAGACGAGGCGGCGTTCGCGCAAAGTCTCCAGCAGGGATTTTTTCATAAAAGTCAGGCTGCTATCAAAATTTCCGTCTCCGTGATCTTCAATTTCACGCCCGCAGCTTTCGCCGCCTCCTGAAGCGCCGCGTCCAGCATCACCACCGGGTCTTTGCCCACGGCAATCCGCCGCATCAAGCCCTCGCCTTTTTTGGTGCCGAAGGTGAGCGTGATTTTCAACCCCTTGCGCTTGCAGCCGACGCGCGTGCCATCGGGCAGCTTCGTGTTCATCGGCTTGAGAAAGGCGTCCACATAATGCGAGCCGATGCCGGATTTTTCCGCGAACGCGGGCGGCAGTTTTTCCCTCGCGTCGGGATTGATGTCACACAGCTTGGTCATGTTGCGGTGGGCAATTATTCATCAAACGGGTGAATCTGTCCACAACTGCGCAGGAAAACCGCCTGGAGAAATTCGCTTAACCTTGCTGGTGTATTTCCTCGAATTGCGCCGGCGCGCGCCGGTAAGCTGCACGGCGATACTGGCAGCCCGGCAACGAACAATTCTCGCAGGGAATCAATTTGGAAAAACGGCGGGACTTTTCCACGTCGCGTGTCAGGCCCATCACGGCGAGCAGGGATTTTTTAGGCCGCAACATGCCTGACTCAAGCACCTCGAGTTCGCCCGGAAAATTGCCGCTGAAATTTTCCCGGAACAGGTTCCACAGCGGAATCTGCTCCGCGACGTTCCAGCCGGAATAACCGGGGCTGAAATGCGGCAGCGTGGCCATTTTGTTTTCGTCCGCCCAGCCGCAGATGCGTCCGCTGGCCAGCGCAATCAAATGCTCGACAACCGCCGAGCCGAAACTTTCCAGAAAATAATACTCATCCGGCTTGCCTTCCTCCCAAAGCCGGCGCGCGTGTTCCTCGCACTCTTTTCCCGCGCTTACGGCCACGAGCACCGCGCGATGCGCCGCCGCTTCGGAGAAAATTTCCCGCAGCCGTCGCGAAGAAAATTCCATTGCGCCAATCCGAATCTTTTGTTCCTGCAACTCCAGCCCGGCGATTTCCAACGCGCAAATCCACGGCCGGCCATTTGTAGAGAACCAGGCTCGCGCCGCATCGGCGAGTTCGCGCGCACGTCCGTCCAGCGCGTAATTTTTCGGATAGCCGAGCAACCGTCGGTATTCGGCTTCTTGAACCTCCAGCGCCGGACGAGTTTCAATCCATTCAAACATGGGTCAGGCAAATTGGGGCGTGGGCGAAGTTTCCACCGGCTGAAACTGGCAGCCTTCGACGAAGAAATTGAAAAAGTTTTCGTGCGCTTCGAGCCGGCAGTGCGTCACGGTTTTGACGAGCTGTTCCAATTCCGCGCGTTTTGATCGCGACAGCAACGCGATGGTTGCGCCTTCAATCGCGGCGTTGCCGACCTGCACAATCTTCGACTCGTCAATGTTCGGGATCAGACCAATGCGTTTGGAGGATTCGACGTTCAAGTGCCGGCCAAAGCCGCCTGCAAGATAAAAAACATCCAGTTCGTCGAACGCAATTCCGTAGTCATGAAAAATGACGCGCAGGCCGGCGACGTTTGCACCCTTGGCCTGTGCCAGCTCGTTGATGTCGCCTTCCGTGAGATAAATGGCTGAATCGCTTGTCACGTCGAGAATAAATCTGTCTTCGCCGTTCTCGAAGCGGCCAAGGTGATTGATGCGGTTGGTTCGCAGCAATTCGCCCAGCAAATCCACGAGGCCGGAACCGCAAATGCCTTCCGCCGGAACGTCGCCGATGACTCCAACACTGACCGAACCGTCGCCGTTGATTTTTATTTTTTCAATCGCGCCCGGCAGTCCGGGCATTCCGCAGGAAATCGCGCCGCCTTCAAATGCCGGTCCGGCGGGACATGACGCGGCAAAGATTTTATTCTTGTTGCCCAGAATCAATTCCGTGTTGGTGCCGATGTCCATGACGGCGACGGTGCGCGTTTCGTTGGCCAGATCAACCGCCAGCATGCACGCCGCCGCGTCCGCGCCGACATGGCCGCTGATGACCGGCAGGCCATACGCGCGTGCCTGCGGATGAATCGGCAGCGACAGTTTTTTTGCGGAGACGCTCAAGCTGGTGGTCGTGCGTTTGCCTTCGTCCATTTCCAATTCGGTGAGCGAGCGATACGGGCTTTGGCCGATTGAATAAACATCCAGCCGGAAGAAAATGTCGCGCATGGTTGAATTGCCGGCGACGACCAGCTCGTAAATCGTTTGCGGATCCACCGGAAATTCTTCAATCGTGTGCGTCAAATATCCAGCCAGCGTGCGCTGGAGCAATTTGCTTTTGTCGTGCGTGTCAAAATGAATCCGCGACATCACATCCGAACCGCCAAAACGTTGCGGATTTTCAAACGAAGCGTCAGCCACTATCTCCCCAGTCTCCAGATTCAGCAGCCGGATGACCACGGTGGTCGTTCCCAAATCCATCGCCAGTCCGTGAATCGGCGCGGTCGAGCGCGCGATTTCCCGGCCGTCCAGCAATATGCGGTCGCCGTCGCGCACGACAGCGGGATCGAGTTTCCATTTGCCATTTCCCGTCGGCAATTGAAACGCCTGCCGTTCAATCCGCATT
>DATCBW010000117.1:0-7350 GCA_036511615.1 Verrucomicrobiia bacterium
CTTCGCGCGTCAGCGTTTCATCCAAGCCGATGATCGCCGCCATGCCGCCACGCGTCGCGTCGCAGGCTTCCTGCATGAATTTTCCGCGCTGCCGGACGACGCGCAGGCCGTCCTCAAAACTCATCGCGCCCGCCGCCGTCAGCGCCGTGAATTCGCCGAGCGACAAACCGGCGGTCGCCTGATAGTCCAAAGTCCGATGTCCAAAGTCTGAAGTCGTGTCCGCCGAGCCGTGACTTTGGGCTTTGGACTTTAGACTTTGGACTTGTTCTTTGAGCAGTTCAAAGCAAACCCAGCTTACTAGAAAAATTCCCGGCTGCGCGTTTTCGGTTTTGGTTAGTTCGGCTTCCGGGCCGTTGAAACAAATCGCGGCGAGATCGTAGCCGAGCGCGGCGTTGGCACGATCAAACCACGCTTTCGCGGACGGAAATTTTTCGGCGAGATCTTTGCCCATGCCGCCGACTTGCGCGCCTTGCCCGGCAAACAGGAGTGCAGTTTTGCTCATAAAGTCTGGAAATAAAACACGATTTCAGGCACAGAGAAAGCAGAGAATTTGATTTACATTAGCGGATGCCGGGATTAAACTCAATCAACTCAAACGGACTTATGAGGTTGCTGCCATCCACTTTAATCCGGGTTGCCGTCTTGCTGACGTGTTTGACCAATGTTTCAGCCGATGCCTCCGATCAAGTCACGCTTCAATTTAATTCCACAGGTTCTCAAGGAACGGTTTCCTTGCATTCAACCTTGAGCCTGCCTGTAAGCGCAATGTATCCCGAATACACGATTCTGCGCAGCACCAACCTGCAAACCTGGGAACCCGTAACCGACCCGGTCAGCGGCGGGGTCGGGGTGTCAGACGAACTGCTGCGTTGCGCAGTGCCACTGGCGGGCGATCAGGCATTTTACCGGGTTGTTGCGAATGTGAAACTCGCTGCGCCGGATGACGACCGATTGGGAGACGCGATTTACGGTTACGGGACGGAGTTCAGCCGTCAGCTTCAGCAAATTGGCCAGCTTCCCTTGGCTGAATTTTGCAGCCTTTACGCGCCGACAAACGAGTATCTGCAACAAATCACTTTTGATCCGACCAACGCCACGTTTTGGACCAATTTCAATCTCAGCCTTCCGCTCAATACGAATGAATTCTCGGTTTTCCAAACAAACGGTTTTGTGGTGAGCGGGCGATTAGGCTCGTATAGTTTTGCGGATTCGTTTTACAAAATTTTCACCGCCGATTTGCCGGTCTTTTTTTCCTGCGACGCGGCATTGCACGCGTGGCACCGGTCCTATGGCGCAATGCTGGAGGAACTGGAAGAAACCTATCTCGCGCCGACGCTTCAAACGGTCATTCAAGGCATGGGCGGCCAGGTGTCGAGCCTGTGGATTCAGTCTTCGGGAACGGCTTTGCCCAATGGGGTGATGGACGCGGATTATTTTCTGGCCGTGGCGCGTTCGCTGATCACGGGCACCAACTACTATGGATCGCTTGGGCAAAGCGCGCAGGTTTTCGCCACGCTCACCGCCATCAGCAACCTTCAGCCGGCAACCATCACGCTGTTCGGGACCAATCGTCTCGTGGACTTTTCGCAATTCACGGTGCGCGGTCATTACGAAACCTCGCAGCGACTTCAGAGATATTTTCGCGCGATGATGTGGTGTGAGTTGATGGATTTCCGATTCACCGGTTCGACCAACGACAATTCACTCCGCGAATTGTCGGGCGTGGTCGCCATGCATCTGCTGCTGAAGAATTCCGGCCAGTTCGCCAATTGGCAGCAGATTGACAGCGTCGTGCAGATGTTCGTCGGTCTGCCGGATTCGATGAACTTCGCCCAGCTTGGCGATCTCATGACGGCGGCGAACATTCAGTCTCCGGCCAGTTTGCCAAACACCGCATCGCTGGCAAATCTACAGTCGCAGATCATGTCTGGCCAGATTGGCGTGCAGAACATTCAAAGCGGATACTTTTTCTCGCCGCTGTCACGAGAGCAAATCAAGCTGCCACGATCCTTCACCATGTTGGGACAGCGTTTTGTGCCGGACGCCTGGGCCATGAACCAATGTGTATTCGACCGCATCATCTGGGACACGAACGGGATTCCGGGTTTTGATGACAAAGTGATGCGGCGCGTGCCCAGTGCTTTGGACATTGCATTTTCGGTTTTTGGAAATGACCAGACGGTGCCGCTGATCGCCGCGCGCATTGCCAGCACCAATGGCGTGGCGTGGCGCGATGGTTATCCGTATCAGCATAACCTGGCCGCCGTGCGACGGGTCATGGATGCGCAAGATCCTTCCGTCTGGACCAACAACATCTACTTTTACTGGCTGGCCTGCCTGCGCGAATTGTCCGCGCCGACGACGGACACCAATTATCCCGACGCGATGCGCACGCCCGCGTGGTCCATGAAAACACTCAACACTCAACTCGCTTCGTGGACCGAACTTCGCCATGACACAGTTCTCTACGTCCAACAACCCTATACCGGCTCAATTTTATGTTCGTATCCTGACGGGTTTATTGAACCGCGAGTCAATTTCTGGCAACGCATGGCTGACATGGCGCTCCGCACCAAAGATTTGATGTCCACTCTTCCCAAGACCGGGCAATTTGTGTTTGAGCCGAATGCTCCCGACGCTGGATACGGTGACACATCGTTCACAAATTCGATTGGAGATATTTACACCAACCGGCTGCAATTCCTGGACAATTTCGCCACGCAGATGAACACGCTGCGGGATATTTCGGCCAAGGAATTGAGCCGCCAACCCTTGACGACCAACGAAGTGCTGTTCATCCAAAGCACCATTGAGAATCCCTGGCAATATGGCAGCGTTCGTTCTTACAGCGGCTGGTATCCGCATATCTTCTACTACAACGCCCGTGCGCAACGATCGGTGATCTCACCTTGCGATATGTGGGACTCGCTGGTTACCGATGTGCAAACCGACCCAGAGGACGATTTTGTTGGCGATCCCGGCAGCATTTTGCACGAAGGCGTGGGCACGGTTCATTTGCTAATGGTCGCGGTGAACTGGGAACCCAATGACTCCACCGTTTATGCCGGACCGGTGATGAGCCACTATGAATTTGAACTTGGCCCCACAACCCGCGAAACCGATTCACAATGGAAATCGGATGTTCGTGCCGGCAACCTGCCGCCGCAACCAGATTGGACCACTCCGTATCTGGTTCCCGGCACGTTCACTTTTCCATCGTGGATTTACTGAACATACTCACTTGCTCTGATACGTCCCCATCAATTGTCCCTGCGCGAGAACATGGCTTTCCATCGCCTTGAGCAAATCGGCTTTTGTGGTGCCGGGATTCAAATCGAGAACCGTGTCGAGCGCGTAGATTTTGAAAAAGTAACGGTGCGGCTTGCCGGGCGGCGGAGCCGGGCCGCCGTAGCCGGTTTGCTTGAAATCATTCACGCCCTGCTTCGCGCCGCTGGCCAGTTTCGGCGATTTCGCCACATCTTCGGCAAGGCCGGTGGTCGTCGGCGGCAGATCGTAAATCACCCAATGCACCCACGTTCCCATCGGCGCGTCGGGATCGTCGCAGATGAGCGCCAGGCTTTTCGCGGCGGGCGGCACGCCCGACCATTGCAGCGCGGGCGAAAGATTTTTGTCATCGTAGGCGTGTTGTGCAGGAATCGGCTGGCCGTCGGCAAAGGCGGCGCTGGTGATTTGAATCTTCATGGGGGCTTTGATGGTTGGGGAATTGTTCGCGCTGCAGGCCGAAAGCAAAACGGCCAGCGACGCGACGGCGAAAATCAGTTTGATTTGCGCGCTCATGCCGGAATTTTATCGCAAACTGCGTGAACGCCAATGGAAATTTCACTTGCCAGCCCGGACATTACCGCAAAAACTCCGCAGATGTTTTCACACGTTGTCTTTTTCTGGACCGACCCGGACAAACCGGAAGCCGCCGATGCCGTCATTGCCGCCGGAAACAAGTTCCTGAAATCCATTCCCGGCAGCACGCATTTTCACATCGGCAAAATGGCCGGCAGCCACCGCCCGGTTGTGGATCAAAGCTATCAGGTCGGGCTGAACATCGGCTTCACCAGCAAACAGGCGCAGGACGATTACCAGGCGCATCCGCAGCATCTGGAATTTGTCGAGCAATGCATGAAGTCGTTAGTCAAGAAAGTCCTCGTCTATGATTTTGAGTGAGTTCGGCGGAGGGATGAGTTCCACGAGTCCCTGACTTTTTGAATTTGGGACTTTTGGAACTCGTCCCTCCGAAAATCAGGCTCGCGGATGAAATTTCCGATGAATGTCCCGCAGCCGGCTGCCGGTGACGTGCGTGTAAATTTCCGTCGTGCCAATGCTCGCGTGACCGAGCAATTCCTGAATCACGCGCAAGTCCGCGCCATGTTCCAGCAGGTGCGTGGCAAAGCTGTGCCGCAGCATATGCGGCGTGATGTTGCGCTCCACGCCCGCACGTCGAACTCGATTCTTGATGTGCAACCAAAGTGTCACCGCCGCGAACGGCGTGCCGCGCCGCGTCAGAAAAACATTCGCCGGCGATTTCGGTGTGACGAGCTTTGACCGCCCAACTTCGATGAAACGATTTAACGCGGCCACCGCCGTTCGTCCCACCGGCACGACGCGTTCCTTGTTGCCTTTGCCGATGACGTTGATGAATCCGGCGTCGAGATGCAACTGCTCCAGCCGAAGGTTTTTCAATTCCGACAAACGCAAACCGGAGGCGTAGGCCAGTTCGAGAATTGCCTGGTCGCACAAGCTTTCCGGCGTTTCGAGATTTTCCGGTTCGAGCAGTTTTTTTATTTCGTCTTTCGACAACGACTTCGGCAGCCGTTTCCAACGGCGTGGCAGCGAAAGATTTTCCGCGAGGTTCGCCGGCAGCAGTTTTTCATTTTCGGCAAATTTGTAAAACGCCCGCAGCGCCGCGATTTCGAGATAAACGCTCTCGCCGCTCAAACGTCGGGCCGAACTCTGGTGGGGCGAGCGTCCCCGCGAGCCGTCATCGCCTTGCCCGGAGTCAGCAGCGGCTCGCGAGGACGCTCGCCCCACCGGCAACACGTTCCGTATCCGTTCGTGCGAGAGAAACGCCATGAGATGCTTCAGCTCGACCTGTTTCCAATCCGTCAGTTTTTCCGCTTCCGCCCATGTAGTGAATTTGCCGAGCAGCGCGGCGTAAGTTTTCGCCGTGTTGTCCGACTGCCCGCGCTCGTGGCGCAGGTATTGCAGGAAATCTTCAACGAGCGTTTGCACTTCAGAAGAATAGCGGAAGCTGTATGCCGCCCGCACGACGAAACGCTGCCGTGGAAAGTTCAACGTCATCATTGCGAATGCCCGCCCTGCGCCGCGCCACGTCGAACATCTGCGCGATTTGTTCAGCAAAATGCTTGCACGACGCCGATGTTTGAGCAAGACGATGTTTGGCGGCGTAGCGCCTTGAGCAGATCATTTAACGCCGTTGGCATTTTTAGACAGACCAATTTTCAGAATTCAATTTGCGCCGCCAGTTTGATTTCAAATTCATTGAATCGAATCTGACTTCGCGCGATTACAAGTCTCACAAAGAAGTTCAATGTTGCGAACTGTATTGCTGCCGCCTTTTGAAACTGGAATTATGTGGTCATATTCCAAATTGTCACGACTTCCGCATTGCACACATTTGCCTTCGTCCCTGCGCCAGACTTCCCTGCGAATTTCAGACGGGATTCCAAATCGCTTTGGATCGGCTTGAAGAATATCGTTTGTTTCTTGTGCGGCCAGACGTTGACCTTCCGCAATTTGCGAAGGACTCATTTTTTCAGCCAAATCATCACGCAATTCTATCGCTGACTTGAAATCTTGTGCGGCAGAAAGATTCGCATACTTGTAAGCTTCCAAATAGTTTTGTGGAACACCTCGGCCTAATGAGAAAGACAATCCCAAACCAAATAATGCCCCTGCCTCTTTTTGTTTTGCGGCTTCGCGCCACCATTTTACTGCCTCGCCATAATTCTTTAGCACTCCTTGACCGTGGTAATATGCAAAGCCTATAAGACATTGAGCCATTGGGTCTCCTTGTTCTGCAGATATGCTCCACCACTTTATCGCTTCAGTGTCATCTTGTTGCACTCCATGGCCATTTTTATAGGCAGTGCCCAATTCATGCTGTGCGGTTGCATCTCCCTGTTCCGCTGATGCCCGAAACCACTTCACTGCTTCTGTATCATCTTTCACCATAGCCAGACCATCTCGGTAGGCGTAACCTAGGATACATTGCGCTGTGGAATCACCTTTTGTTGCATTCTCATGCAACGCCTTGATGTTATCAGAAATATAACGTAGCGAATTTGGTTGAACGTTACTCATAATTGCGTTTCTGGTTAAATTCAAATCAATGCTCGCTCAAAATTTGTAAGGCAAATCCATTGCACAGACAGGTTCAATCTCAAGAGGTTGGGATTCGTTGTTTGGGTCAATTGCTATGCGGAAAAAACAGGCGTTGGTTTCGGCACTAACGATTTTCAGAAAACCTGTATAAGGTTCGTTCTTACGCCGCAAAAACACTCTCGCCTTCCGAGGTCTATCTTCTGGTGGAAATTTATTTTTGGGGTCTTCCCATCCTTCTTCGGAAGGAATCATAATGCAGTCGCTACGAATATCACACAATGAAAACGGCTGGCGTTCCTTTGCGAAAATATCAACCTTAATCGGATTCACGGTTGGTGATCTCACAGACCAACAAAGTTGATCACCTCTCAATGGAATTCTATGAGTTGGATTGATAAAAGCATCTTCTCCTTCAGGCGGAACAAGCACGTCTTTGTTACGATCATAATCAAGCGCGATATAGATTATTGCTTGAGTGATTGTCCAGTAGCCTTCATTACAAACACGACAGCGTTTCTGATTTCCGTGAAATTCTTCGGCATACACCTTTATTTGATTCGTTAAATACCACCGCTTTATTAGCGGCTGCAAAAAATATAAAACCATACTTACGAAGCCGCCAGCAGCAGCACCCCAACAGGCCAAATAAATTTCTGTTTGGAAATTACCTGACATATTCATTTCACGAAAGCTGTTCCCGCCAGCGCGCCAGTTGCTTCGCGACTTCCTTCGTGCCCGGTGCGCCGGTCAGGTTTCGTTTCGCCATCGCGCGTTTCATTTTTTGGGGCGTTCACGCAAAGCCATCGCGTCGCCGGTGAGCGCCGGATATTTGCTGCGTTCCGCTTTACGCCGGGCGAGCAATTCCGCTCCACGCTGGAGTTGCGCCGCGTGCTGCTTTTCTTCCGCGCGCAGGCTGGCGAGATATTTCGTGATGTCGTGGCCGTGTTCCGTGGAGATGCGATGCCGCACCGCCCGGATTTCCTCGATGGCCTG
>DATCBW010000118.1:0-2122 GCA_036511615.1 Verrucomicrobiia bacterium
CGAACGCGCGTTCTGCGGAACTCGCGGCGAAAGACAAAGCGGCCGCCGCAATCACAGGATTTCTTGCGGCGGAAAAATATAAATTGCAAATATTGGAGCAGGACATTCAGGACAACGCCGCGAACGCGACGCGGTTTCTCGTCCTCGGCCGCCAATGCAGTCCGCCCACGGGCGACGACCGCACAAGTCTGATGGTCAGCGTGTCAGACAAGGTCGGCGCGCTGCACGAAGCCATCGCCGCGTTCCGCCGCAACAAAATCAACATGACAAAAATCGAATCGCGCCCAAGCAAGCGCAAGGCTTGGGAGTATTTCTTTTTCATTGATTGCGACGGCCACGCGGAGGACAAAAAAGTCACCAAGGCCATCCAAGTTTTGGGCGCGCATTGCAATTTCGTGAAAATCCTCGGCTCATATCCGAACGTGGATTGACGCGATTTTTCCCTTTGCAAGTCTCCAGACTGATGGTAGAAACCTGTCATGGAATTGGCAGGAACATCCAATCTTTATTTCATCTGGGGCATTGACGACGCGCCTTACGGGCCGGTCGAACTGCCGGTGCTGGTTGACTGGATCAAGGACGAGCGTGTGCTGGCCGACACCTGGGTGTTTGCGCGGAGCGCCGGCAACTGGCAGCGCGCGGGCGACATCGCCGACTTGAAAAAACATTTTGGACCAGCGTCCGCCCAGCCGGTTTTCAACAAGCCTGCTGGCAAGGGAATCACGCCGGGCATGTTGCGCCGGATAAAAATCCTCGCCGACCTGAATGACGCGCAGCTCGCGCACCTCTCGGATTTTCTGGAACTGCAAGAAGTGCTGCAATGGGCCGTGATCTTCAAACAGGGCGACGCCAGCGACTCGATGTATCTCGTCATGAGCGGCGAATTGCGCGCCCGCACAATGGTCGGCGGCAAGGAAACCATCCTCGCCACGTTCGGTCCCGGCGAATTTTTCGGCGACATGGCGCTGTTCGACCACGGCCCACGCTCGGCGGACGTCCTCGCCAACGTGGACAGCACGCTGTTCAAAATTTCCTCCGCGTCGTTCGACCGCCTCACCCGCGAGGCGCCCGCGCTGGCCACGCCGTTTTTGCAGGCCACCGCGCGCACGCTTTCCGCCCGCATCCGCGCCGACAACAAGCGGCTCACGCGTATCGCGCAGCAGTTCTCCGCCAGCGGCGTCCGCTGAAAAATTCTTCGCGGTTGAAATCCGTTTGCTTTGCGGGCAAGCTCCGTTCGTGACACACATCGCCAAAGCCCGAAAAGTTTTCGACATCGAACTCGCCGCGCTCAAGGCCGTCCGCGCGCAACTGGATTCATCGTTTGATGCCGCAGTTGAAACCGTCGTCGAAACTTTGAAACGGCGCGGGAAAATGGTCATCGTCGGCATCGGTAAATCCGGCAACGTCGGCCAGAAGATCGCCGCCACGCTCACCAGCACCGGTTCCACCGCCGTCGTGCTGAACAGCGTGGACGCGCTGCACGGCGACCTGGGAATCATCAACGACGGCGATGTGATTCTCGCCTTGAGCTATTCCGGCGAGTCGGAGGAACTGCTGAACCTGCTGCCGGCGCTGAAACGATTTTCCGCCAAAATCATCTCGCTCACCGGCAATTTGAAATCATCGCTCGCCCGGCACAGCGATGTTTCGATCAACGTCAAGGTGCCGAAGGAGGCGTGTCCGTTCAACCTCGCGCCGACGAGCAGCACCACCGCGATGCTCGTCGTGGGCGACGCGCTGGCGATGGCCGTGCTGGCGGCGCGCGGCTTCACGCAAAAGGATTTTGCCAGGTATCATCCCAGCGGCGCGATTGGCCGCGCGATGCTCACGCGCGTCGGCGACATCATGCGCAGCGGCGAGCGCAATGCGATGGCGGATGAAAATCTCACCGTCAAGGAGGCGCTGTTTGAGATGACCCGCGCCAAGTCCGGCAGTCTGGCGGTGGTCAACGCGCGCGGCAAATTGACGGGCGTATTCACCGACGGCGATTTCCGCCGGCGAATGGCCACCGACGAAAGCCTGCTGGCCCGCCCGCTTAAAACCGTGATGACACCCCGGCCGATTTGCATCCGCGAAGACGCGCTGGCTGCGGAGGCGCTGAAAATTTTCAACGAACGGAACA
>DATCBW010000119.1:0-4264 GCA_036511615.1 Verrucomicrobiia bacterium
TGTGGCTTCCAACAGCACCTTTTATATGGCTGGTGCCGGGAACTTGGACGTGCGCGATGCAACGCTGACCAATAACGGCACGGTATTATGGAGCAGCGGCTACTTTCAAGGCGGAGGTGGCAGTCCGGGCACATTGGTTTACAACAATGGACTTTGGGATGTTCAATGTGACCAGGTGTGGAACTTCAATGCTTATCAGGGTCATGGAACGGTGTTCAATAACAACGGCACATTGCGTAAATCCGCTGGAACCAACAGCAGTCAAACCTTGTTCACCGGCGGAGTCTATTTGAATCAATTGAGCGGCGTTCTGGATGTTCAGCGGGGGAATTTCAACCTGCAAGGCGGAGCCAACTTTGCCGGCGGCTATGTCACCACCAACAACACCGGCACCACGATCCTGTCCGGCGGCGGCTTCACCATGAGCGGCGGGCTGACTTCGAGCAACGTAGTAGACAATGGCGGAGTTCCGGTCGGGAACAACGTGATTCGCGGCTCAATGACCTGGTTGTCGGGCAGTTGGAATGCCACCACAGTAACCGTGTCCAGCAATAGCACGGTTTATCTGGCAGGTGGCGGGAGCTTTGACTTGCGCGATGCAACGCTGACCAACAACGGCACGATGTATTGGAGCGGAGGCCCCATTCACGGCGGAGGTGGCAGTCCTGGCACCTTGGTTTACAACTATGGACTTTGGGATGTTCAGTGCGACCAGGCGTGGACCTTCAATGATTACCAGGGGAATGGAACGAGTTTCAATAACTATGGCACGTTTCGAAAGGAAGGCACCGTTGGAACCACAACGTTCACTGTCGGTTCAAACTTCACCACTCCCGGCACCGTGGATTTGCGGTTGGGCACGGTGGCGTTTAATGGCGCGGTTTACCCCGGCCCCACTTCCAAGTTAAATCTGGCCATTGGCGGCATCAATGCCGGCACGCAGTTTGGCTCGGAATCATTTGGTTTTCCCCCACCGTTTACTGGCACGCTCAGCATTACCCTAACAAATGGTTTTGTGCCGACGAATGGCAATTCTTTTGTCATCGCCACTTTTCCTTCCAGCACGGGCCAGTTCAGTTCGATCCAATTCCCGCCGCTGCCGGTGGTCTCGAAATGGCAACTGACTTACAACCCAACCTCACTGTTGTTACAAGTCGTGCCCTCGACGGCCTTCCTAAGCTCCTCGCTTACTAACGGGAACTTCAAATTCAGTTTCGCCGGCCAGACCGGCTCAAGCTGCCTCATTGAAGTCTCAACGAATCTGTTAAATTGGACTCCCCTGCTCACCAACACGCCGTTCAATGGCACCTTGAATTATGTTGATCCGCAGACGCCGCAATTTCGCATACGCTTTTATCGCGCCACTATCTTCCCTTGAACACTGGCGGCAAACCGAGGAATACCGCGAACACGTCATTGCGGGCAGCCTGGAAAACCGCAGGCTCAAAATCATTCGACAGGCCGTTGACATGCGCGGGCGTTTTTCAACTTTGAACCAGGATGAAAAATTGCTACGTTGCGGTCATGGCCAGAAAGTCGGACGACGCTCCCCATTCCAAGAATGGCATCAACGATGTCATCGGCATCGCGCTGCTCGTGGTGGCGCTGCTGCTGCTGGTGTCGCAACTGTCGTTTGACCGCTTTGACATCTCGTTTTACAAGGAGCCGCACAACAAACCCGTTCACAACTGGATCGGGCCGTTTGGCGCGTATCTCGGCTGGTTTTCGTTTCTGTCGTTCGGGCTGGCGGCTTATCTGCTGCCGTGGATTTTCGCCGTGTTCGGCGTCGCGTTTCTCCTGAATTTTCCCGGTCATCTGCGCGAGCGCTGGCGCTGGTCGGCGGTGTGGACGGTGCTGTTTCTGGTTTCAGTGACGGGGCTGCTTCACATTTTCGGCGGCGCAGGCTGGTTCGGAAAAATCCACGAGAACATCGGCGCTCCAAACGCGGGCGGCTGGCTCGGCTATTTGACTTTCGGCCAGACGCAAAAATATAATTTCGGTTTCTCGCTGCTCGGCGGTCTCGGTGCGACGATTGTTTATGCGTCGCTCGGCCTGATCAGTTTGCTGTTCCTGACGAATTTTCATCTCGGCGGCTGGATTCTCACGCTGCTGCAAAAGAATCCCGCGCCGGAAAATCAGTTCAAGTCCGCCGATGAACTCGCGCTGGAAAAACGGGCGCGCGAACTGGAAAAGCAAAAATCCAGGCTCGAAGAGGAAATGCAAAAGACCGGCAGCGGCCTGGGCGCGGATGGATTGCCGGTGCCGGAACCGACCGTGCGCGATTTAAGCGTGCCGCAAGCCAAAGGCCCCCGCCTGCGCAAAACCACTTTGCCGCCAGAACCGCCGAAGGAAGTTGCGCCGGAACCGGAAGCTGTCGAGGTGGGCGATGTCATTCCGGCGCGCGAAGTCGCCGCTGCGACGAGCGATGAAATTCTCGGTAAAAAATCAGACGAGAAATCTGCTGAAGAAAAATCAGAGCCGTCCGCCGAAAAAATTGAACCTGAAGAATCCGCCGGGCCGAAAGTTGAACCGGAAATCAAAATCCCAGGCATCACTCCAACTAGACCGAGGCCCAAAAAACCAAAGCCGATGACCGTGGCGAGCGTGCCGATGATCGGCAATTACCAGTTGCCCTCGATGGATTTTTTGCAGCACGCGGACATGACGGTCAAGCCGACCGAGTCGAAGGAAGAATTGATGGCCAACGCGCGGCTCATGCAGCAGACCCTCGCGCAGTTCGACATCGAGGTTTCGCTTGGCGACATCACCAAAGGCCCGACCATCACGCGCTACGAACTGCATCCCGCGCCCGGCGTGAAACTGGAAAAAATCACCGCGCTTTCGAACAACATCGCCGCTGCGTTGAAAGCGGAACGCATTCACATTCTCGCGCCGGTGCCCGGAAAAAGTTCCGTTGGCGTCGAAGTGCCAAATTTAATCAAGACGAAAGTCATCATGCGCGACCTGTTCGAGTCGGACGAATGGCGCAACACCAAGGCGCGCATTCCCATCGCGCTCGGCAAGGACGTCTATGGCCATCCGATTGTCGCCGACCTCGCCGAAATGCCGCACTGTCTCATCGCCGGCAGCACCGGTTCCGGTAAATCCGTCTGCATCAATTCCATCATCGCGTCGCTGCTCTACCGTTTCTCGCCGGATCAACTGCGTTTTGTGATGATTGATCCAAAGGTGGTCGAGTTGCAGCAATACAACGCGCTGCCGCATCTCGTCGTGCCGGTCGTCACCGATCCGAAAAAAGTCCTGCTCGCGCTGCGCTGGGTGGTGAACGAGATGGAAAAGCGCTATAAAATTTTTGCGCGTGTCGGCGTCCGCAACGTCAAATCGTTCAACGACCGTCCGAAAAACAAGCCGTTGCCGGAACGGGAAATGGAACTGCCGCTCGCCGCCAAGAAGGAAAAAGTCGAGGCTGGCGCGGACGGATTTGCAGTTCAGGTGGACGAGGAAATCATCGTCCCGCGCGAGGAGGACATTGTCATTCCCGAAAAACTTTCCTACATCGTCGTCATCATTGACGAGTTGGCGGACCTGATGCTCGTCGCGCCCGCCGACGTGGAAATGGCCATCGCGCGCATCACGCAGATGGCGCGGGCGGCGGGCATCCATTGCATCGTCGCCACGCAACGGCCTTCCGTGGACGTCATCACCGGCGTCATCAAGGCGAACATTCCGGCGCGCATCGCGTTTCAGGTGGCGAGCCGTGTGGACTCGCGCACGATTCTCGATGCGATGGGCGCGGACAAATTGCTTGGCAAGGGCGACATGCTTTATCTGCCGCCCGGTTCCGCAAATCTCAAGCGTGCCCAGGGCGCGCTAATCACCGACAAGGAATTGCAGGACATCGTGGACTTCATCGCCCGGCAGGGCAAACCCACCTACGATCCGGAAATCCACAAGGAACTTTCCAGACCGGCGGTGAACACCGACATCGAGAGCGGCATTGATGAGGACGAGGAATTGATCCAGCAGTGCATCGAAGTCATCCGCAGCGAGCAGAAGGCGAGCGTCTCGCTGATGCAACGCCGGCTGCGTCTTGGCTACACGCGCGCCGCGCGCATCATGGACGAACTCGAAGGCCGCGGCATCGTCGGCCCCGGCAAAGGCGCGGAGCCGCGCGACATTTTGATAGATCTCGACGGCGGCGGCGCGGATGGCGGCGGGCAGGAAGCGGTGTAAAATAATGGCGAGTTAAATGAAAAGAAGGCTTCAATTCTTAACTGGTGTTGGAGCAGCTTTAATAAAGTTT
>DATCBW010000120.1:0-7990 GCA_036511615.1 Verrucomicrobiia bacterium
ACTGCTTCTGGTTTGACTGTGAACGGCGCAGGAGTAGCCTTGCATCACACCAAGCTGCGATTGGAATGAATCAAAAATGGCATTTCTGGCTGTGGTTCGCTCTGGCTCTCATCCTCTTTGGAGTCTTGCTGGCAATGTTCCTGCCTATATTCGTTGGCCTTGACAACGCGAGCAATTTTGAGTGGTCTTCAATCCGGCATCGTTTCTTCAATTATACATCCATTTGTTCTGCCTTTGCCCTGCTAGTGGTTTTGTTCAAATGCCGGCGAATTATTTTCTATTTCACCCGGAGTATTTTCCGCAGGCTGTTCACTAGGCGCACTCTGAAAAGGCTTCTACAGGCCATGGCCGCCTTGGTAGTTTTAATGGCGCTGTTTTTTTATGGGGAGGAAAACTGGCGAACCAAACGTGCTTGGGAAAACTATCGCCGGGAATGGGAAGCCAAAGGCGAAAGATTCGACTTCGCCAGCTTTGTTCCGCCGCCCGTGGCTGATGGTCGAAATTTTGCCCTGACACCAATTGTTGCCACCAGCTACGAGTATATGTTGGACAAAAACGGTCACGAACTCAAACCGCACCGAACGAACGTCGTTGAGCGTCTGATGATGGAAGTTTATCACTATCCTCCTGGGGATATCGTTTCGAGAATTGAGCCAACCAACGGAGATTGGCGAATAGGAAAAATGTGCGATCTCAGATCGTGGCAAATGTATTATCGGACACCGTTCACGAATATTTTTTGGTTCAAGGTTGGTTTAGGTGGGTATTGGAAACCAGTCACGAATCCAGGTTCAATTCTTACGAATGACTTTCCATTTCCACCGACTCCCAAATCTCCTGCTGCCGACGTCTTGTTCGCCTTGAGCAAATATGATTCGAACACCGAAGAACTGCGTGCTGCCAGTCGCCTGCCGGATTCGAGGTTTCCGCTGAATTACGATGCTAAATTACCATACGCCGTTTATCTGATGCATCTGGCACCTTTGAAACAATGCGCCGAGGTTTTACGACTGCGCGCCGTTGCCGAGCTGCAAAACGAACAAACCGACAAGGCGATGGTTGATGTGAAACTATCGTTACGTTTGATTGATTCAATCCGCAACGAGCCGAATTGGATGTCGCTTCAAACTCGGATTGACATGGTGAACTTGATTATCCAACCCATTTGGGAGGGGCTGGCGGAACACAAGTGGTCGGATGCACAATTGGCTGAACTGGATCAAAAATTGTCCGAACTCGACTTTTTAACGGACTACGAATTCGCAGCGCGCGGCGAGCGGGCAGCAGCACTCGAAGCCATTGATTATATGCGCCGCCATCGGAGTTTCGACCTGTTGGTGGGTGGCTTCAAAAGCTTTTCCGATCTCCCTGAACCGACAATAGAAGTATTGAAAGCAATAGCCAAGCGGGTTGTTTTTCAACTGGCTCCCAGCTCCGTTTTCAATCAAAACGAATTGAACTTCGCCCGCACTTTTCAGCAATCACTTTTGCCCGCAGTGAATGTTGAAAAAAGAACAGTCTCGCCGGAAATGGCCGCAAAATTCGCGGCGGTGGTTGGAAAGTGGGATGAACATTGGTCACCAAACAACCAACTCGCTTACAACTTGCTTCCCACCTTGGGTTATGAGTTAAGGAAATTTGTCTACGCCCAATGCTCGGTTGACATGGCGCGCGTCGCCTGCGCGCTGGAGCGTTATCGCCTCGCGCATGACGAATACCCCGAAAAACTTGACTCTCTTGCGCCATAGTTCATGGAAATAGTTCCGCATGACATCATCGGCGGCCAGCCCTTGCATTATCGCCGCACAGACGATGGGAAATTTCTGCTTTATTCCGTCGGCTGGGACGAAACCGACAATGGTGGAATTATCTATTTAGGAGAGAGTTCACACTGGGTCGGGAATAAATGGGTCCCTTATGAAAGCGACTGGGTCTGGCATTATCCGACGCAGTGAAATCAATCCACGACGCGGAACAATTTCTCGTGCCGGGAAAACATTTCCATTCGGCTTGAACCTTTTCTCGCCTCGCGCATTCCACTTGCTGACAATGCCGGATGTGGCCGACATCGAACAACTGCCCGTGCCGCAGGCCCGCGCCGGTGAACCGGCGGCCTGGGACGCGCTTTTCCGGCGCTACCAACTGCCGCTTTATGTCTATGTTTTTGAACTCGTCCGCGACGAACAGGCCGGCCTCGACATGGTGCAGGAGACGTTCATCGCCGCCGTCCGGCACCTCGGCGGGCTGCGCGACGACGCGAAATTCGGAAGCTGGCTATTTGGCATCGCGCACCAGAAATGCGTCCAGCGCTGGCGCAAACGGCGGGAAATTTTGTTCGACGAAGTTCCCGAGACGCCCGGTGAATTTGAAGACGGCCCGGATGAACTGCTCATCCGGCGCGAACAGGAAGCCGAATTTATGAACTTGCTGAATCGTCTGCCGCCGCCGCAACGCTCCGTGCTGCTGCTGCACTTCATCGAAGACTTTTCGCTCGAAGAAATTGCGCGCATCACGGAAACGCAGCTCGGCACGGTCAAATCGCGATTGCACTACGCCAAACGCGCATTGCGAAAATTGTTGGAGAATAAAAAATGAAAACGCCGCGTGACATTTTAATGGAACGGCATCAAACCGCCGCGCCGAAGCTGGACGGGATTCGTCGGGGAATCGTGGCGGAATTCAACAACAAAGAAACAAAGGAACAAAGTCGGCCCTCATCCTTGGTCGCTTTGTTACTTTGTTGTTTCAATAAATTTTGGCTCGAACTCATCTGGCCGTGCCGGCGGATTTGGACGGGACTGGCAACGATCTGGATTTTGATTTTCGCCATCAATTATGCCCAACGCGACGGTTCACAAAACATCAATGTCAAATCCGCGCCGACAGTGGGAGTGATGATGGCGTTTGGCGAACAGGAAAAAATGCTGAATGAACTGCTGGCCGACCGTTCTCTGTCGTCGGAAGCCGACCGCCCGCGAAATGCCGCGCCCAAGCCGCGCAGCGAAACCGCAGAAATCACCGCCGTTTGATTTATGAATGACAAACCCAAAACCAAATGGCGCTGGCGGCTGTTGCGCTGGGGACTCATCGGGCTGGCCGTCATCGCCACGCTGATTGCCGTGCTGGTTACGGAGGAAGACTGGCGCGGCAAACGCGACTGGGAAAGTTACAAGCATGAATGGGAGGCGAAGGGCGAGAAATTTGACTGGCAGGCGTTCGTTCCGCCGTCCGTGCCGGACGACCAGAATTTTTTCACCGCGCCAATTTTTACCAACATTCTCGATGGCAAAATCGTGATGGACCCTTATCACTCGGACGGCAGTCCAGACTGGCATGCAGAAAAGGATCAAATTGGTTATTTAGGCGGCGAGGGCGGGGCAAGTATAACTGATTTGAAAGCATTTCAGACATATTATCGCCATCCGGCCAACGCAAGTTTGGCCAAAGAGTTTCCCATTACGCCGCAGCCGCAAACGCCGGCGAAGGATGTCTTGTTTGCCTTGAGCAAATTCGATTCAGCCGTTGAGGAATTGCGTCAGGCCAGCCAGCGGCCTTATGCCAATGTCCCGCTCAATTATGCAGATGGTTTCAACTCGGCTTCAACCTTGCTTCCGTATTTGGCGACCTTAAAACGATGCACCCAAGTGCTGCAACTGCGCGCCGTGGCCGAACTGGCAGACGGCCAAAATGCAAAAGCGCTGGCAGACGTAAAATTGATGTTGTATTTGAATCATTCTCTTCGCAGTTCGCCGTTTTTAATTTCGCATCTTGTGCGGATGGCCATTGTGGCCATTAGTCTGCAACCGGTTTGGGAAGGTTTGGCGGAACATGAATGGTCGGATGAACAACTCACCGCGCTTGAAGCAGAACTGGCGAAAGTGGACTTTTTGGCGGACTACGGATCCATCATGCGCGGCGAGCGAGCCTTTGCGATCAAGTCATTTGAAAATCAGCGGCGCACGCGCGAAATCATTTCAGGTTTCGTTGCACCTCAAGGAAATAGCAGTTTGTTGGTCACCAATAAACTCACCTTCGTGCCCAGCGCGTATTTTTACCAAAACAAACTGGCCTTCGCCCGAATGTATCAACAATGGGTTTTGCCGCTCGTTGACACCAATTCACGCGTCATTTCGCCCGAAAAATTGCAGCGGGCGAACGACGCTATTCGCGCGGAAACAAAACATTACTCACCTTACAAAGTTCAGGCATTGATGTTGTTTCCGGCCATCAGCGCCACTACGAGGAAAATTGCAACCTCTCAAGCGAGCATTGATCTGGCCCGCGTCGCCTGCGCGCTGGAACGCTATCGTTTGGCGCACGGCGAATATCCCGAAACGCTTGACGCGCTCGCGCCGCAGTTCATCGAAAAACTGCCGCACGACATCATCGGCGGCCAGCCGTTGCATTATGGGCGCAAAGCTGATGGACAATTTGTTCTCTATTCAGTCGGCTGGAATGAAACGGACGACGGCGGGAAAGTCGCTTTAAGGAAAAACGGCGGAATTGACCGGGATAATGGCGACTGGGTCTGGCAGTATCCGGCGCAGTAATTTCCCAACTTTCAAAATCAAACCAAGCGCTGGCGGGCTTCACATCGCCGGGTTGCGCGGGAACTTGGCGAAGGGCAGGCGTGCGCCGCGGTATTGCGTCTGGTCGGCGCGGATGGGCACGGGTGCAAGAAACAACGCCGCACCGTTGGCGGCGACCAGATCGTCCTGATCCACACCGTCGCCGCTCACGCCAATCGCGCCGATCAACACGCCGTTGCGATATAGCGGGAAGCCGCCGGGGAAAATCGTGATGCCGTTCGGCAGATTCGGGTTCACGTTGGTCGAGGTGGTGAACACCGCGCCGTTCACGGGATTGGTCGCGAGGATCGCCGTGGGCGTGATGATGGAAAACCGTTCCTGCATCCCGAAAAACAATCCCGGCTGCGTGCCATCAATGCCCGGCGGATAGGTGTTTTCGGCGAGGAAGCCGACGGTGCGCGCGGAGTAGGCGCGGTTGGTCGCAGAAAAGAAAACCACCGTGCGCGCTTTCTGCACGGCCACGTCCCAACTGAACCGCGTGGCGTTCGTCGAGGTGCCAAACGTGCCGAGCACGGTCGGCGGCACGCCGTCGGCGTTCGGGTTGTTGACGACGGAGATATACATCTGCGCCACCGAGCCGCGCGGCAGCCGGATGCCGGCGCGCGTGGTGCGGGCGCGGTTGGCGGCGGCGGCGAGGATGTTGGTGACTTCTTCCGCCGTCAGGCGCGCGGTGCCGCCGGGCAGCGGCACGCCGGAAGGATCGGCGATGATGGGCTGGCGCAATTCACCGGTTTCGCCGCCCAAAGTCAGGACCGGATACGGATACGGCGGCGGCGAGGCGATGAGCGTGAAGGGCGTAATGTTTTTCCCCGGCAGACTGCCGAAGGGAATCACCGCGCCGAGGCTGGTGGAACTTTCAACGTATTCCAGCCGGATGCCGGCGATGAACACCTGCGAACCGTAAATGGCCGGTGACGGTTGAAATCCCATCTGTCCCGCGAGCGCGACATCTTCGTTGGCATCCGGGCTGGTGATGACCGTGGGCGTGATGTCGGTGGGTTTCAGTCCGTCGCCCGCCACGCCGATGCCGCCGACGAGCAGGCCGTTTTTGTAAAGCGGCAAACCACCGGGCGTGCCGGCGAGTGCGCCGGTGATGGGCAGCGGCGGCGCGACGAGCGTGAGTCCGGGCGAACTGCCGTAGCTGATGACGCTGCCGGGCGCTTTCAACGTGTTGATGTCGGAAAAACCGAGGCTGGAAAAATTCACGCCGACGAGCGGGCCGGGCGGCGTGTTGGCGATGCCCGGCGGAAAATGCTGCTGCACGATGTCGCCGGCGGTGCGCGAGCTGAAGGCATTGTTGTCGCTGCTCAAAAACGCGGCGGCTCCGGCTTTGGCGATGGCATCGGCGACGAGCGGGTCGGCGGCGGTGGAATTGGTATTCAGCGCCCAGACGCCGAGCACCCAGCCTTCGCGGTCGGTGAGGGCAATGACGGCATTGGTCTTGAGCGGCTTGGTGAGCGCGGTGGCGCGGGTGACGGCCTGCGCGATGACGGTTTGCACGTCGGCCAGCGTGAGTTGCGCGTGCGCGTCGCGCCAGGCGGGCAGGGCGAAAAGTAAAATGACGAAAAAACGTTTCACCACGCGCGAAGATAAGCGCTTGATTTCTGAAAATAAACAACTTCTTATGGCGTTGTGCGAACGCCGCCGCGACAGGCGAAAAATTTTCGGAAACCGCTTTTGCTCGGTTGCCTGGTCGTGTCGGCGCTGCCCGCAAAAAATTTCGGCGCGGAACCGGCGGCCACCAACGACGTCAACCGGCTCAAACCAAACCAGGTGATCAGCACCAACCCGCCGCCGGCGTCGCCGGAAATTTTCAATCCCGATCCCAACGCGCTGCAACTGCTGGAGCCGCCGCCGACGGATTTCCGCTGGGTGCGCCGTGTGGATGTCAGCACCGGTTCCCCGCCGGCGGCACAATTTAATCCTGACCCCGGCGCGAGTTTGCGTTCGCTGACAAACGCGCCGGTTCCGCTGTTCCATGAGCCGGTCGCGCCGCCGTTGTTCACGCCGCCCGCGATTCCGGCCGACAAATCTCTGCCGCGCGAGGACGTTCGCCTCGGGGAAATTTTTCCGCCGCCGCTTCCGCCACCGCGCAGTTACGGTTCCGAGCCGCTGCCGGCTGATCAAAAATTACCGCGCGCGAACACGCGGCATGAGTTGCGCGTGGATCGCGAATGGCGCATCGAACCTTCCCTGCGACAAACCGTTTATCCGACGAACACCGTGCCGAGGCCCGACCGCTGGCGCATCGGGTTCACGCCGTGGAAACGCTACACGAGCGGCAGCATTGAGGACCCTTACGAATCGCCGGAAACTTTTCTCTGGTATCCCTACCAGCAGAGCCTGCTCAAGGGCGACGTGCCGATCATCGGCCAGGATATTTTTCTCGACCTCACGGCGTCGGCCAACACGGTGACGGAGTTCAAGCGCGTGCCGACGGCCAGCGGCGTGAGCGGCGCGGTGCCGGGCGAATATGAATTTTACGGCGAGAGCGAGCAGTTGAGCATCCAGAACAACCTCGCGTTCTCCATCAACCTGTTCCAAGGCGAAACAGTTTTTCGTCCGGTGGACTGGGCGATCAAGCTGGAGCCGGTGTTCAACGTGAATTATCTCGAAGCGCAGGAAACCGGCGTCGTCTCGCCCGATTCGCGCGGCTCGCTGGGCGGCAACAACAATTCGCCGCCGCCGGACAACGGCGGCGTGCAAAATCCCGGCGACATCGGCGGCCTGCTGGACGGCCAGACCGGACCGGCGGACAGTTACCGCGCCACGCAAAGCACACAGCGGACAAAAACTTTTTTCGCGTTGCAACAGGCGTTCGTCGAACTTCACCTCAAGGATCTGTCGGACAATTATGATTTTGTTTCGGTGCGCGTCGGCAACCAGCCGTTCAATGCGGACTTTCGCGGATTTATTTTCAATGACGTGAACCTCGGTGTGCGGCTGTTCGGCAATTACGCGAACAACCTTTACCAATATAATCTCGCCGTGTTTTCGATGCGCGAGAAGGATACGGATTCGGAACTGAACACGTTTAACAACCGCGATCAGGAAGTGTTCATCGCCAATCTTTACCGGCAGGATTTCATCTGGCACGGCTACACGGCGGAAGTGAGCTTCCTCGCGAACTTCGACCACGGCGGAGTGCATTACGACGACAACGGAAAAATCGCGCGGCCCGAACCGCTCGGCACGGTGCGCGCGCATGACGAAAATGTTTATTACCTCGGCTGGGGCGGCGACGGCCACATCGGGCGCTTCAACATCTCGCATCAATTTTATCAGGCCTTTGGCCGCGACGATTTCAACAACCTTGCCGGTCACGCGGTGACGATCAACGCGCAGATGGCCGCGCTGGAAGTTTCCTACGACCGCGACTGGGCGCGTTACAAGGCGTCGTT
>DATCBW010000121.1:0-5529 GCA_036511615.1 Verrucomicrobiia bacterium
GCAAAGCGGAAAATTGTGCAACGGCATTACGTTCCGCAACCGTCGGATTTCCCAATCAGCCGCGTCGAACCGGCATATTTGAAGACGGTGTGGATGAGGATTGAATGATTGCGAAAACAAATTGACGGTCACCTTTCCCGCAAGCGACAATTCCAACCATGCAATGGTGCCAAAGATTTCCACAGAACACAAATGAACCAGTCCCGCAATTTCAGAAAGTTATGAAGACAAAATTCCGTCGTTTGCTTGCGGTAAGTTTGGCCGTCGGAATGGCCGCCGCGTTGACCGGCTGCGCGCCGCTTTCAAACGGTCCGCTGGCTCGCCGACAGCCGGTGCCGTGCATGGACCGGCTCGACCGTTTCACCGCCGCCGATGTGCCTGCGCTCGGCCCTGCCGAATCCCCGGCCCCGACCGGCAGTTGGACAAATGGAATCACCCCCGCCGGACTGCCCGGCAACGGGCTGGCGCAACACCCGATGCTTTATGCCGGAGAAAGTTACAACAAAATATTTCTCGTCAACGACGGCAGGGTCATCTGGACTTATCAGACCGGCGGCGGCAATGAATACGACGACGTATGGATGCTTTCCAACGGCAACATCCTTTTCACGCGGATGCAATATGTCGCCGAAATCACGCCGGATAAAAAAGTCGTTTGGCGCTATGATTGCAACAACAGCACCGGAACCAATCACACGGAAGTCCACACCTGCCAGCCTATCGGTTTGGACAAGGTCATGTTCGTCCTGAACGGCCTGCCGCCGCGATTGATGGTCGTCAACGTCAGAACCGGCGCGGTCGAGGTCAACCACGAACTTCCCTACGGCCAGACATTCGCCACAAAAAACATTCACGGGCAATTCCGCCGCGCCCGTCTCACCGCGCAGGGAACTTATCTCCTTTCCTATTTGAGCGAGGGCAAGGTCGTGGAACTCGATGAAAATTTCCGGCAAATATGGAGCTATCCGATCAAATCGCCGTGGGCCGCCCTTCGTCTCAAGAACGGCAACACGCTCATCACCGACGAGCACGACAGCCTCACGCGCGAAGTCAATCCCAAGGGCGGGACGGTCTGGGAATTCGACACCAAAAAAGATCTCCCGCCGGAATACCAGTTCGCCACCGCGCCCCAAAGCTGCACGCGCCTGGCCAACGGCGACACCATCTTCACCTCGCGCGGCAACAACGGCAAAGGCCCGCAGCTCGTCGAAGTCACGCCGGACAAGAAAGTCGTCTGGGTGCTGCAAGACTGGAAAATGCTCGGCCCCGCCTCCGCCTTGCAAATCCTGGACGATCCCGGCATCCCTGAAAATCCGGGTGAATCGGGACATTGATTCCAGCCATAATGCGGTGGCGAATTTCCGATGCTCCTTCGGAGCAAAATCGTGGTGACAATTCTTGATATGCTCGTTAGTTTTAATTTTAGCAATGAAGACTTAATTGTAGAAAATGAATTATCTACATTCCGAATTTAATCTGAATGCTGGCGATGTTGTTGTTATCGAGTTGGACAAGCAAGCTAATGTCCGGCTTTTGGATGACTCGAATTTCTATCGTTACAAAGCAGGCGAGAGGCATTCTTATTTTGGTGGTTTGGCGAAAAAATCTCCAATTAGACTTGCCGCGCCAAATTCGGGCCATTGGCATTTAGTTGTAGACCTTGGTGGTTTTGCTGGAACCGTCAGGTCGTCCGTTCGAGTCGAAAGAAAATAATCACATGGCTAAACCACATCCATCACAAGGAGAAATCGACTGGGTTCCTCTTGGAAAAATAACAGTTTATCCTGTTACCGAAGATGAATTACATAATTTAGAAAAAGGTTCGCCTGATTCTCTTTTTTTAACCATTGGTATCGCTTGTTTAACCACAGGCATCGGCGCGTTTTTGTCTCTTTTAGCGTTGGATAAAGCCAGCCAGAAAGTTTTTTTGATTTATCTTGTGGTTGCGATAATTGGTGCACTTTGCGGACTCATCTTGCTTTTATTGTGGTGTTTTTATAGCGAAGATAATCGAGGTGTTATTAAAAAAATTCGCGCTAGAAAACCACCAATTGGCGATCAATTACCAACTTCTCCATTACCACCGGCGCAAGTGAATAACGAAAACTAGAGTGCCAACAGCAGGCGTTTGATTTCCTTCAGCCGCGCCTTGGCTTCTTTTTTGGTGAGGCGCGGGAATTTGCCGCCGAGCGTGATGAAATCGTTGTGGCGCGTGATTTTTAGTTTGTCATCCTCGACTTCGATGGTGGTCACGGATTTTTCGCTGGCGAGAATTTTCAGTTCGCCCACGGCCAGCAGCAATTCCACCGGCGGCGACAGCGGGCCAAAACGGTCGCGCATTTCTTTCACCAAATTTTCCAGCGCGGGCTTGTCCGTGGCCTGCGCGAGCTTGCGGTAAATTTCAATGCGGTGCTGCGGTTCGGTGACGTAGTTGTGAGGCAAGCCTGCGATGGTAGGGACGCCGCAGCGCGGCGTCCGGTCGGCGCAGCGCGCCGACCCTACCTCGGTTTGTTCGCCCGCGTTCATTTCCAAAAAATCCAGCGCGATGCGGACTTCGACGCGCGGTTTCACTTTTTCGCCTTTGAGCGACGAGACGCTTTGTTTGAGCAACTGGCAGTAGAGTTCAAATCCGACGGCGGTGATGTGGCCGCTTTGTTCCGAGCCGAGGAGATTTCCCGCGCCGCGAATTTCCAAGTCGCGCATCGCAATCTTAAAACCGCTGCCGAGCGTGGAGTATTGCTTCATGGCGCTGATGCGTTTGCGCACGTCGGTGAGCAGGCTCGCGTGGCGCGGCAGCAACAGATACGCGTAGGCCTGATGCTTGTAACGCCCGACGCGCCCGCGCAACTGATAAAGATCGCTCAAGCCGAAGCGGTCGGCGCGATCTATGATAATTGTATTTGCATTTGGAATATCCAGACCACTTTCAATAATCGTCGTTGAAAGCAAAACGTCGGCATCTCCGTTGACGAATTTCGTCATCACTTCCTCCAAATCGTCCGCGTGCATCTGCCCGTGGCCGACGACGATGCGCGCCGCTGGCACGAGCGATTTCAACTTCGCCAGCATCGTGTCAATCGTCATCACGCGGTTGTGCAGGAAGAAAACCTGTCCGCCGCGATTGAGTTCACGCTGGATGGCGTCGCGGATGAGACGCTCGTCATAAGGCGTCGCAATTGTCTCGACGGGCAAACGGTCGTGCGGCGGCGTCTGGATGGTGCTCATGTCGCGCGCACCGGTGAGCGCAAGGTAAAGCGTGCGCGGAATCGGCGTTGCGCTCAACGTCAGCACGTCCACCATCGTCCGCAACCGCTTGAACTTCTCCTTGTGCAGCACGCCGAACCGCTGCTCCTCATCAATCACCACGAGGCCGAGGTCTTTGAAAACAATGTCGTCCTGCACGATGCGATGCGTGCCGATGACGATGTCCACCGCACCTGCGGCCAAGTCTTTGACGACCTTTTGCTGTTCGCGCCGCGTGCGGAAACGCGACAGCAGTTCGATGCGAACCGGATAATCCGCCATGCGTTCGCGGAAATTATTGAAATGCTGCTGCGTGAGCACCGTCGTCGGCACGAGAATGGCAACCTGTTTTCCGTCCATCACGCACTTGAACGCCGCGCGGATGGCCACTTCCGTTTTTCCAAAACCCACGTCGCCGCAAATCAAACGGTCCATCGGCTTGGCGCGTTCCTGATCGGCTTTGGTTTCGGAAATCGCGGTGACTTGGTCGGCGGTTTCCTCGTAGATGAAGGAACTTTCAAACTCCCGCTGCCATTGCGTGTCCGGCTTGCAGGCGTGTCCGGGCTGCGTTTCGCGCACGGCCTGGATGCGGAGCATTTCGGCGGCGATGTCGCGCACGGCGGCTTCCGTCTGTTCCTTGGCCTTGTGCCAGCGCGTGCCGCCGAGCGTGTGGAGCGGCGGATGCGCCTTGCCGGCACCGACGTATTTGTTGACCAGATGCGCCTCGCTGACGGGAACATAAAGTTTCGGCGGCGCGTTTGCCGGATCGGATGGAGCGTATTCGATGACGAGACATTCCGTTTCCGATTTCCGATTTCCGATTTCCGATCTGCCGGAAGTCGCCGGCAAATTTTTCAATCCTAGAAATTTCCCGATGCCGTGCTGCAGATGCACGACGAGGTCGCCTTCCTCCAAGTCGGTAAAGTCAATGTCGAGTGCCGAGCGGGCCGCCAGCGCGTGTGGTGATTTGAGCCGGCGCGGGCGCTGCACCTTGTAACGTTCGAAAATTTCCGCGTCGGTAATGACAACGAGTTTTGCTTCATCGCAGATGAAACCACGCGTGAGCGGGCCGATATGCAACGCAGGACAGGCGTCGCGCCTGTTTCTAATTTCCAGTTGTTTTTCAGATGGAGACAGGCGCGACGCCTGTCCTACGAGTTCCGCCCAGATTTCCTCGAACCGCTGCCGTTCACCGTCGTTGTTGAAAAAAACATGGACGGCGTAATCCTGCCGCAGCCAGCGGTGAAGCTGCTGGAAGAATTCGCGCCGCTGCGCCTCGGCGATCGGCGGTTCGGGCGCACGCTCGGCCAGCGGGCGAAAGGCGTCGAGCGAATCAAATTTTAGATTGGTGGGGCGAGCGTCCTCGCGAGCCGGTGTTTCGACAGAAGCGTCGTTTGATAAAAGCGGCTCGCGAGGACGCTCGCCCCATCCGCCTTCAGTTTGTTCACCAGCATCAGTCAATTCAACCGACGTAAAATTTCGGCGATTCAATT
Source organism: Verrucomicrobiia bacterium (assembly GCA_036511615.1). GTDB lineage: Bacteria > Verrucomicrobiota > Verrucomicrobiia > Limisphaerales > UBA11358 > UBA11358. The sequence goes on from DATCBW010000121.1 coordinate 4,737, forward strand.
CAATCAAAAAATCCGGCCAGGAAATAAAAAAGGGATCTTCCTTCGGAACTTGCTGCCCGTAGGCATCCGCGTGGGCGGCGAGTGATTCCGGATCGCACAAAATGAAAATTGTTTCGGAAGGCAGATAATCCAACAGAGTTGAGAGTTGATGGTTGAGAGTTGATAGTTCGGCATTCTGACTTCTGACTTCTGGCTTCTGAATTCTGTTTTTAAGGATTCCCAGCTCGCCGGCGGGCGGCAACGTGACGCGGGAAATCTCCCCGCGCGAAATCTGCGTGAGCGGATCGAACTCGCGCAGCGATTCCAGTTCGTCGCCGAAAAATTCCAAGCGGACGGGCCACGGGCTGGTTGGCGGAAAAACGTCCACGATGCCGCCACGCAAGGCGATTTCGCCTTTCTGCGAAACCTGCGCCTCCGGCTCGTAACCTTGTTTTTCGAGAAATTCAATCAGATCGAGCGGAGCGATTTTTCCGCCGCGTTCCAAGGAACGAGTGCGTTTCTGGATTTCGCCCGGCGGAAACGTTTTTTGCAGCAGCGCGCCAACGGAGGTGACAATCAGTGACGAGTGACGAGTGGCGAGTGGCGAGCTTTCAGAAAGAGCAACGAGCGTTTGCAGGCGGTCGCTGATGATGTCGGCATGCGGCAGCTTGTCCTCGTGGGGCAAAGTTTCCCAGGCGGGGTAGAACAGCGGCGACGATGGAGAGTTGAGAATGGAGGATGGCGCTGCGTTTTCACCCTGCAATTCATTGAGCCACGTTTCCAAATCCTGCTGGAAACTTTCCTGCGTTTTAAG
>DATCBW010000122.1:0-10379 GCA_036511615.1 Verrucomicrobiia bacterium
TCGCTCGTTCACGCATGGTTACGCGGTCACGTCGCACGCCGCACAGGGCAAGACGGTAGATGAAGTGCTGGTCGTCGCGTCCTCGCGTTCGCTGACGGCGATCAATCAGCAGCAATTTTATGTCAGCATTTCGCGCGGGCGTGAGCGCTGCCAGGTGTTCACTGATGACAAAGATTTGTTGCGCTCTCACGTCACGCATTCCAACGCTCGCGTTGCCGCCGTTGAAGTCGTGCCTGGCGCGGCGATGAAGCGGCATAAATTTATACGCCAGATTTTGCAATGGTCAGAGCGCGTCCATGAATTGATGCGCTTGAATCCTGTTAAACAACGACACACCGAGGTGATCCATGAACGTCGCGGAATCCGCATATAAACCAACCTCCAAACGTGACCCCTGTTGCGAAACCACCGACAGTCATTCTTTCGCACTTTATGTCACCGCAGATGACGGTGTCAGTTATCTGTTCGGCGTCGGTCAATTTCTTGACGCCAAACTGGAAAACAATTCCCAAATCGAAAACGACCCGCAAGCTCCACCGGAACGATTGCATATTCGTTATGCCACCGGCGAAGTAGTGGTTCTCGGCTGGGGACTGCACAAGGTCGCCGAGTGGATTGGAAGCGGCAGGCTCAAATCCATCAAACCACTCGGTTCGCGGCACGCCGCGCTGCAAGAAACTTGGGTCAGCGTTTCATCCATCACCGTCACCACAAAGGAAAATCCATGACGCCGCATAACCAAAATCTCGATTCAAAGGAAAACAATCAGCCTCACAATTCTGGCGATTGTTTTATTTCAAAAGCGGAAGTTGCCACGAGGTTGGGGAAAACGGCGCGAACCATTGAACATTGGATGCAGCGCGGCGTAATCCCTTATCTCAAACTTGGCAGAGGCCGACGCGCCACTGTGCTGTTCAAATGGGCGGACATTGAGGCACATTTGAAATCAAACTTCGGCGGTGGAAGCCGCCATGAATAACAGACCTTTTGCCGAACAAAATCCGGCGAACTTAATTAACCGCCGCAGCCTTGGGCAATGCAATGACGTTTTCTTCATTCTCCGGCATGATGGAAAGCCATTTTGTCGCTTCCGCTTCCGTGACCAGTTGGCGGTAATGTTTGAAAATCATTTGCGGCGAGTTGCCCGCCTCCAGTGCGACCTCGGCCGTATTCTTGATCGCCGCCAGCCGATACGAAATGAAACTGTGACGCAATCCGTTCCGCTTCCACTCAAATTTTTTGATGTTCTTGAGGTCGTGGCCGTTTTCCTTCGCGTGCTTTTCGCGTGCTTCGTTCACGTCTTGAACCAGCCAGCCAATTTGTTTGGCCATGTTCTCGAATCCCGTCACACGCCCGCCTGTCTGTGCGCGAGGCGTGAGCCACGCCAATAAATTGTCCGTGATTGGCACTAGGCGACGGCTGGCGGTTTTGGATTTCGCGGCGGTCACTTCAATATATCGCTCGGTCAGATTCACTTCATGCCAATCCAACCGTTGCAATTCGGCAGTGCGCAGTCCGGCGAACGCGGCAACAGCCAGCCAGGGAATGATTTCAGGACGTGCCGCCGTCAGGAGTTCCCGGAGTTCGACCGGCGAAAAAATTTCGATGTCAGTCAACTCCGCTTCCGGTTTTTCAACGGCTGCGATTTCATCCAGCGCGTCTTTGGGCAGATACTTTTTGCGGGCGGCAAACCTGAACAGGCTGGTGATGTGCCGCAGATGATTCTGCTGGGTGCGTCCGGCGACATTCAATCCGTCCAGATGTTTTTGAATCATCACGCCGGTCACTTGGCCGATGTTCATTTGCATGGCGTCGGCAAAACGGCCAAGCCGGGATTCGAGATCAGCCAGATGTTTGTCGCCTCGGTCCTGCTTGGTCTTGGAGGCAATCAATTCGTCCACCACTTCGCGGACGGTTTTCTGTGGCAATGCAGTCGGATTGCGACGCAGAAAAAAATCCACCGCCTCCCCCAAACTCGCACCTTGTGGCAGTCGCTTCACCGCATTGACGTATTCGCTGACCGCGATGTTGAGAGGCCGGTTGAGCGGGCGCAAATCTTCGCAGGCTTGAAGATAGATCACGCGGTCAATGGAAGTCAGCCGAAGCACGTCATTTTCCCCGCTGGCCAGTTTTGCCGCCACAAGCTCGGCCTCGCGCGTGGCTTCCTTCAAATCGGCAAACTTCCGCTTGATGCGCTGGCTGCCGAGATAATGGACGAGCGTGAATTGGGGATACGAAGCACCGTTGACACGGTTTTTGACCGTATAAATTTTTACGGTGACATTTCCGTTTTTGATTTCTATCGGCCTTTTAGAGACAGAGTTCGATTTCATTTCTGAAATTGTATCCAAACTGTCTCCAAAAGTCAATTATTTTCAAAAACACCAGTTTTTATATGGTGGAGGCGGCGGGAATTGAACCCGCGTCCCAAGTCAACCTGCCAGCCGCGACTACATGCTTATTCCAAGTGATTTTTTCTGCTATGCGATGGCGCTTGGACTCGAATCGCACTGCCTAGTCCGCATGATAAGATCTCGGCTGACAACGCGCGGTCTCCGTCGTCAACCATGCCTGCTGTTGCGTCCCGTCCACCGTAGCAGGTGTCCAGTGGCGAACGTCACGGCGCTTAGGCCGCGAGGGCTAGTTCTTCGTTAGCTTTTTGGTTTTGATGCGATTTTTTACGAGGCCAACGCATCGTCCTCGGCATGCCGCCTCTGGCGTGTTCACATGGTCGAAACCAGTGCGCCCCCATCAATCCGGCACCCACATCATCGGCCAATCTGCGGCGGAGGTCAAATCAAGAAATCGTCCGCAGCCCGATCGGCGGCAGCGAGTCCAGGCACGTTTTCGCGTCGCGTCGCAATGCCTCGCGTTCGGCCACGTTCAGCCCTTGCGGATCAAAACGGTGCCGGTAGTGGAGGCGCAGAAGTTTTTGCAGCGGCCCGCGCATTTCGACCGGCACCGGCCCGGCCACCACGCGCTCAAGCCAGTCGGCCAGCGGTTCGCCGGGCTGACGTGGGGTGCCGCGGGCGGCAAGTTTTTTTTCGAGCAGGTAAAACTCGGAGTCGAGTCCCGGCCAGAAAAAGTTTTCATCGGGCTGTTCTTTTTGTGCCCGGCCTTTTGGCCGGCGGCGGCGGCGGAAAAGAATGTGATACAGCAGCACGATCATGACGGGCACAAGCGTCCAGAGGATATATTGCTGCATGTGCGCCTGATGCCAGCGGAATTCTTCAAACTGAAAAAAAAGCCATGAGCGCAAATCGGCCAGCCATTCCATGACCGCCGTGCGCTGGCTTTCGATGGCAACCCACGATGGCGGCGTGGTGTCGAAATCCACCCACCGGTTTTTCGCGCGATCCCACACGAGACACCAGGCATGTGCGTCGCGTTCACGCGCGACGTAGCCGCTGCCGCTCGGTTCGTGGACGAAATAGCCGACGGCGTAGCGCGCAGGAATTTTCATTTCCCGCAGCAGCAAAACTGTCGCCGTGGCAAAGTATTCGCAATGACCGCTGCGGCTGGTCAGCAGAAACCGCGTCAAAGGTGTGGCGTCGGCGGTCGCCCTTTTGTCTTCTCCCTGCCAGATGCTGTAGGTGAATTTGTCGAAGAAGAATTTTTTGACGATCCGGAGTTTTGCCTGATCGTCGTCCGTGACCGGAATTTTCATTTCTGAAATCACCTGATCCAGGGCAGGAATTTCATTGGTCGCCACGGCCAGGTCAAACCCGTTGGTGGATTGGATGTCGCGCGGCGCATCAAGCGTCGCGTCCGGCCCGTAACGCGCATCGAATATCATCAGTCCCGAACCGATGGCCAGCACGGTGCCGTTCTGGTTTTTTTGGAGGGCGATGACGGACGAAACGGCGGGCAGGTTTTCCAGCCGGCTGGAGCCTGCCGGCAACGGCAGCACGCCTTGCGGATCGCCGTCCGTTGACCGGCCGTTGAGATAGCAGGCGATGTTGACCGACGCCGCACCCGTTTTGCCGGGAACCAAAACCCAACTGGTGTTGTCCGGTTCCGGGGGAACACTCTCGAAATCGCTTAATGTTCCGCCGGCATACCAGGTCTGGTGGCGTGCGTCATAAACTCGATAACTGGCCTCGCGGAGATAGTCCGGCACCTGCCCGACTTTTTGCGGCTCAAGCCACACGACGATTTTCGCGGACAATTTCAACCTGCCGATCTGGCCCATGCTGGTCATGCTTTGCAGCGGATCGGTGTGCTGGCCGAAGAAACGCGCCAGCCACTGCGCGTTGAAATTCTGGATGGCGACCTGCGCCTGGTTGATGCCGAATTCGCCGAGAAATCCCAGCCCGATCACCATGGCCAGCGCCGCCAGCCAGGCGGCCATTCCAAACCGCCGCGAACGCAGCGACCACAAAGCCCAGGTGGCCAGTGCGCACTCGCCCCAGAAGAGAGTCTGCGTTCCCAGGTTGGTGTGAATGCCCGCCGAAAACAGGCACACCATGAAATATGGAAACGAAACGTCCAGGTAATGACCGGCGAACGCCTGGTCGCCCCTGCGCCGCCGCCAGCCCAGCACAAGCGAGACGGCGGTGAGCGGCACCGACGGGCGCTCGTTGAAAGCCTGCGCGGCCATGAAGGCGAACGTCGTCATCGGCAGCCAGCGCAAAAACCGCGTGGCGGTCTGCACGCCGGAATTGACCACGTTCAGTCCGGTGCGGCCGTGGATCATGCCGGCCAGACCGCCGCCGGCGTCGTTGGTCGTGAACACATAGGCGGCCAGCACCACGTTGAGCAGCACGCAGAAAGTCCAGATGCGGTTGAAGTCCGCGTCGTCCAAATCCCAGCGCCCCCTGACAAATCGCGCGCTTTCCAGCACGACGCCCATGCCGGCGCCGACCAGCAAAAAGCCGGATTGCCAGCCCCAGAAAAGCAGCGTGGCGAAAAGCAGGAAGGGCGGCGTTTTCATGGGCGGTGAAACATTCAACATTGAACATTCAACGTCGAACATCGAACAAAGACGCCGCCCGCCCGCTCCTTCGACTTTGGGCGTTGAATGTTCAAGGTTGAATGTTTCCGGTTCATTTCAATTCACGGAGTCGTTCCTCGATTTTTCCGATTTCGAGGACTTGGAAATTTTCCGGCTCGTCCCGCATCGGCCCGGCGTCCAGTTTGTTTTTCAGCGGCAGCGTGACGACCAGCACCAGCAATGGCACGCCGAGCGCCCGCAGTTTCCCCACGAAATTTTTCCGCGCCTCATCCCAGCGCTGGAAAATGCAGATGCCGCCGCTCACGACGGAGATGTGGTTGAGGACGAGATGTTCGAGCGTTTCAAATCCCTTGTCCGCGCAGTTTTTCACGGATGCGAGAATTTCCAGCATTTGATCGGCGTGCGCCAGTCCGCGCCCGGCCGTGAAACAATAAGACTTGTTCTCGACGAAAAGCAAATCGAGCAGCGATTCCTGAGTCAAAATTGTGCAGGCGAACGACGCGGCGACGGACACGGCCTCCTCCAAAACCTCGCTGTTCGGCTCGTTGTCAAACGTGTCGAGCACCAACGCGTGCCGCACAAAAAATTCGTCCGCGAACTCCTTCACGATGGGCTTGCCCACCTTCGCCCAGCTTCGCCAGTGGATGTGCCGCATCGGATCGCCGTGCCGGTATTCGCGCAACGCCACAAATTCCTCGCTGCGCCCGACGCTCGCCGCCAGCGCCACGCCGCCTTCCTGATAACGCAGCGCGCCCGGCAGCGCGATGGGCGGAATCGGATAGCGCTTCGGCAAAATCAAAACGGTTTCCGGCGCGGAAATTTTCACGAACGAACGAAACAGGCCAAGCGGATCCGGCCGCGCAATCGTCACGCCGGTGAAACGCAGAATTCCCCGCCGCAGCGGAATGATTTCCCCGCGCGTCTCGGCTTCGCCTTTGGGCGGCATCGGCGGGATGTCGCCTTCCTTCAACTCCGCAACCCGGAACGGATTGTTCCGCCGCCGTTGCACGCGCCGGAATGGACGCACGCGCCGGCTTTCGGCCAGTTCAAACGCCAGCCATACTTCAAACGCCGGGCGCGGATCGGCGAGGTCTTCCAGCAGCGTCAGGCCGGCCTGGTTTTTCGCCGTTAGATTTTTTATCTGCACGCGATAATGCAGCGGCTGGCCGGTGGTGCCGACGCGCGGCAGGCTGCGCGTCGCGGAAAATTTTGCACGGAAGAAAAAACTGCTGGCAAACGCAAAGACCAAAAAAGCCAGCAGCAGCGCAAAGGATTGATAGTTGACCGTGTTCTCAATGTCCGCGCCCGTCGCGCCGGCCAGCACGATGCCCACGACCACGCAAAGTCCCGCGCGCGTGAAACGCCGCCGCGTCCAATGCCACAGGCCGCTGGCAGTCCGGTAACTCCGGTAAATGGGTTTGTAGAAAAAAGTCACAGAAATGCAAAGGCTGAAGGCAGAATGAAGAAGGCGGAAATAAAATGCCGCGCGGTGTCCAAAAAAGTTTCTGCATTCTTCATTCTGCCTTCTGCCTTTCCTTGTTCACGCCGGCACCTTGACTTTTTTCAAAACGTCCTCGACCACGCTTTGCTGCGTCATGCCCGAAAAGCGCGCCTGCGGTTCCAGCACCAGCCGGTGCGCGATGACTTTCACGGCGAGCCTTTGAATCTGTTCTGGCGCGACAAAATCAAGGCCGTCGAACAGTGCCTCCGCCTGCGCGGTTTTCATCAGCGCGATGGACGCGCGCGGGCTGGCGCCAAGCTGGACGCCGTTCGCCGTGCGCGTGGCCGCCACCAGGTCAACCGCGTAGCGTTTCAATTCATCGCTGATGCGGATATTTTCCACGGCGCGTTTCAGCGCGATCACTTCCGCCAGCGTGACGGCGGGCTTCAGTTCATCAATCGGATGATTGTGTTCCTGCGCGGTGAGGATGGCGACTTCCTCGGCGGGCGAAACGTAGCCCAGCGTGAACTGCATCGCAAACCGGTCCATCTGCGCCTCCGGCAGCGGATAGGTTCCGCGAAATTCGACCGGGTTCTGCGTGGCGATGACAAAAAAAAGTTCCGACAAGTTCCAGCGCTCGCCCTCGACGCTGACCTGCGCCTCGCCCATCGCTTCCAGCAACGCCGATTGCGTGCGGGGCGAGGCGCGGTTGATTTCGTCGGCCAGCAGGATGTTGGTGAACACCGGGCCTTCGTGAAAATGAAACTCCTGGTCGCGCTGGTTGAAAACGGAAACGCCGAGAATGTCCGACGGCAGCAAATCCGGCGTGAACTGCAGCCGCTTGAACTGCGCGTCAATGGACTTGGCCAGCGCCTTGGCGAGCGTCGTCTTGCCCGTGCCGGGAAAATCGTCGAGCAGGACATGGCCGCCGGCGGCCAGCGCGGCGAGCAGTTGCCGCGTGGCCGCCGCGTGGCCGCGCATGATTTTGGAGATGTTGGCGGCGATTTTTTTGTAAGTCTCGCGGGCCGCGTCGAAGTTGGCTGGTGTCATGATCGGGTTTCCGTTGATGAAACAATGAATGGCAGAAATGGTTTCTGCGAGTCTAACGGTTTGCCCCGCGCACCGCGAATAAAATCAAAACGGGATTTGAAGTTACACGTCAACCGAAGTCATCCGGCGGATTTCCAATTCGTCGTAGCGCCTTTTAGCCGTCGGAAAAATAGCCCCAAAAACGGTCGTTGTAACGATTCCGAATACAAAAAGCGGCATCGAAACATATTCTGGCTGCCCGGTTGCAAGCGCAACGAACAACGCAGTCAGAAATAAAATTCCGGCTACGATGCAAAATTTCCAAACTGTCAGGACAAGCCTGCGCGCCTTTCCCTTGCCGGAGAGCCAGCCTAATAAACCGCCGAGACAGCCAATAATCGGACCTCCGATTGCGCCAATCCATGGAGCTTCTTTCTCTGACCACCAATTGCTGGCAATTCCCAGCAGTTTTATCGGACGAAGATAAACTGTTCCGCTGGATGGCAAAAAGATTTCAAGTTTTAATTCATCGGAACGAGTTTGATTGTCATAAGGTGCGCGACGAAGGCTGAAATAATATTTATCCCAATTTTGTGTGCCATTAAAGTAGTCGCCTTGATAATTGGTGATATTGTCTCCGCCTGCCGCTTGTGGAGGAAATTTTTCAAAAAAGCAGACGTTTGGATAATTGGTGAAATTGCCCCAGCCCCTGCCCAAAAGCTCGCTTTCTAAAGATGTGAAAAAGATTTGAGGTGGCAAAATATAACCACGAGACAAAAGAACGTTCTCGCATTTCATTTCCCATTCAATTGTATTCGCCTTTTGAATCAATGACGAATTTGTAATCGTCAAAAGTAAAACTTTCAACGACCTGTCGTTAGTATTCTCAATTTTCAAAACAGATATTCCGTCCATCGAAATGATCTGGCTGTTGGTGAATTGCGCTGACAAATCTTTCCAATCATAAACGTGCAATATTTTTGGCGGTTGCCGCAGAGACGATTCCTGCGCCGTGGCCGATGAAACAAGCAGCAGCAGCAAGTTCAGTTGAATTAACCTTTTCATTTTGTTCCTTTCTTTTGGTTTTGATAGGCGGTCAGAAGTTTTTTGAAAACCGGCGAGTCCAGCTTGCCGTCGGCGAAATGTGCGCGGAGCTGGCGCTCGTAATCATCATCAATCTTCTGGCTGTCGAGGATTTTGATTTTCTCAATCAGCCGGTCGAGCCGCAGCCGGAGCGTCGGATAGGAGACATTGTAGGCGTCGGCCAGGTCCTTGAGCGAACCGGAAAACAAAATGAACCGCTTGACGAACGCCACGTCCTCGTCCTCCAGAAAATTCATCCAGTGCTTTTTGTCAGGCTCGCTCATTTAATAAAATTGAATTGTTCTTTCGTTTTATACAACTAAACAAAGTTAAAGTAAATATAAAATATATTTAGTTTTTCGGAGAGGCAAAATTGAGGCATGGCTTGCTCCCGGCCTCGTTTTGTCTTTCGTGTATTTGGTGTGTTTCGCGGTTAATTTTGCATTCAAATGGATGATTTTGAAACCCGGTTCGGCGGCATCGCCCGGCTTTACGGCAAAGACGGCCTGCAAAAACTGCGCGCGGCGCACGTTTGCGTCGTCGGCATCGGCGGCGTGGGCGCTTGGGCGGCAGAGGCGCTGGCGCGCTCCGGCGTCGGCGCGCTCACGGACACCATTGGCCGCGCGAAAGTGGCGGTGATGGCCGAACGCATCCGCGCCATCAATTCCGGCTGTCGCGTAACGGCGGAGCAAAAATTCTTCAACGCGCAAACTTCGGCGGAACTGCTCGCGCCAAAATATGATTTCGTGCTTGATGCCATTGACAGCTTGCCGAACAAGGTTCTGCTGCTCGTGCGCTGCCGCGAAAACCACTTTCCAGTGGTGGCATGTGGCGGCGCGGGCGGGCGGCGCGAGCTGACCTCCGTGCGCCTCGGTGATTTATCGAAAGCCAGCCACGACCGGCTGCTGTCTGAAGTGAGGCGGTGTTTGCGCAAGGAACACCATTTTCCCGCCGGGCATCTGGCGATGGGAATTCCGTGCGTGTATTCGGTTGAAAAAGCGGTGTTCCTGCAGCCGGACGGTTCGGTGTGCGAAACGCGCGCGGAAAATAATAATGATGACACGCGCCTGAACTGCAATGGCGGCCTCGGCTCGGCTGCGTTCGTGACCGGCGCGTTTGGTTTCGCGGCGGCGGGATTTGTTGTGCGGAAAATCACGGAAGCGGCGGCAAACCTCCCTGGCTCTGACGCCGTTTGATTATTTCTTCCGAAACAATTCCTGCGGTTGCGCAATGTTCAGCGCCGAAAGATCAAAACCACGGCCGGGATCACGCTCCTGCGCAGTGCAGAGCTGCCGCGCGATGCGGCTGGCGCAGTTGGAGCTGTAGTATTTGACAATGCCCACGCCGGCCTGCGATTTGAAAAGCACCACCAGCAGGCAATGTTCATCCACGTCCAGCACGAGCAGGCTGTAATTTTCACCCTGCTGATAGGTGCAGTCGAAATTTTTTTCGTTCACCAGCCCCGCGATGGTCTGGCTGGCCATGAACGCGCCGGACGCCAGCGCGCCCAGCGTCGTGAAGTCCACGTCGCCCGCGTTGCCCTGATGCGTGAGAAGAAATCCGCCCTTGTCAATCAGCAGCGCGGCCGTGGCCGAGGTCTGCCCGAGAAACTCGCGGAGCGCGTCGTCGAGCACACTGATGTCGTCCTCGATAAGCTGGGGTAGAGTGGCCATGTCACGCGTATTGTGGAACCGACTGGCTGATGAACTTCTGCAGCAACATCCGCGTGATCATGTTCAGGCTCTCGAAGACGCCTTCGCACTTGTGCGCTGTCGCCTGGAACGCCGGCACATGCACCTCGCGGTTGTTCAGCAGAAAATCCATGTATTCGACCGGCGCGGCGTTCGGCAGGTCGCGCTTGTTGTATTGGAG
>DATCBW010000123.1:0-13884 GCA_036511615.1 Verrucomicrobiia bacterium
AAATCGAGCGGCTCTTTGCCTGGCTCTTCCACTTCCGCCGGCTGGTGGTCCGTTATGAATACCACGCGGAGAATTTTCAAGGCTTTGTTCATTTGGCGGCGGTAATCATCCTCTTGCGGCATTTATGAGATACGCTCTAGAACCAAAACGACGATGAGAAGAACGAGGCCGAGGCCGCCGCCAATATAGATGGCACTGCCCAATATCGGTGTGAGTGCTAGTAACATGATTTTTTCTTTCTTTTGTGATGGCAATGTATTCGCCATCACTTTTCGGAACACGCTACGCGATGCGCTGAAACCATGCTATGGGGTGTAACCCGACTGTGGGCGATGGGAGCGATAATTCCACAATAACGGACCCAGCAAATGAAATGCTTTACCGCGTCATCAGAGATTGTTTCAGGTGGTCGTGGAGAGTTCGAGAACGCGACCGACCGAGCGGGCAATCATCAGTTCTTCGTCCGTGCGAATGACGCGAACCGTGACGCGGCTGGAATTCTTGGAAATCACCGCCGCAGTCTTCGCGTTGCGCGGCTTGTCCAGTTCAATGCCGAGAAAGTCCAACCCTTCGCAAATGCGGGCGCGAACGACGGGTGCGTTTTCGCCGATGCCGCCGGCGAAGACGAGCGTGTCCAATCCACCGAGCGCGCCGGCGTAAGCGCCGATCCACTTTTTCGCCTGATAACAAAACAGCGCCACGGCTTCCGCCGCCCGCACGTCCTTTTTTTCATGGTCAAGCAGGTCGCGCATATCCGAACTGGTCACCGAAACGCCGAGCAGACCCGACTCGTGATTGACCATTTTGTAGAACTGGCTGGTGGTCATCTGCTCGGTGCGCGAGAGATACGGCGCGAGGCCGGGGTCTAAATCACCAGAGCGCGTGCTCATCACCAAGCCCGCCGTCGGCGTGAAGCCCATGCTCGTATCAATGCTTTTGCCATCGCGCACGGCGGCCATGCTCGCACCGTTGCCGAGATGGGCGAGAATCACGCGGCCCTTCGTCGCCGCCGGATCCCCGAGACGCACGAGTTCTTCCATCAGATAGGCATAAGACAGGCCGTGGAAACGTAGCGTTGAATTCCCTTTGCCTCGTAGCGACGCGGAATTGGAAGCAACTTGGCGACACGCGGCATGCTCGCGTGAAACGCGGTGTCGAAGCAGGCCACCTGCGGTAACTTCGGGTGGCGCTGTCGGAACGCTTCGATCAGTTCGATCTCGCGCGATAGATGGTCCGGATCGATCGGGCTAAGGCGACGCAGTTCATCCAACAATTCCGGCGTCACCAGTTCGGGCGCGGTGTGTTGCATGCCATGCACGACTCGATGTCCGACGGACCGGACTGCGTCAAAACCCTTCTGGCCTTCCAGCCAGTCGATCAGGAACCTTACGGCTGACTTATGATCGGCGGCAGCGAGGTCGCGGCTTTCCGACTTCTTAGTATCAATATTTTGGAAGGTTAAATTGATTCCCTTCAAGCCAATGCGATCGACTTTTCCGTATAGCTCCCGCTTTAGCGGTTTGCCTGCCTCGTAAAACGCAAACTTAATGCTAGAGGAGCCACCGTTGATCGTAAGGATGTAAGAGTCATCTCTCTTCATAAGACCTCATCCTTACTCCCAAGCCAACCATCTCGAAAGTCAGCCCGGCGAAGTCCCGCGACAATATAGGAACATTGCCGCATCAAACGCCAAAGCAGGCCGGAGCGGTAATTTTCGATCATCAAAACGATCGGCCCCTGATTCAGTCCGTAGTGATAAGGCGATACCCACGGGTGCGAAACATCGGACCTCTCGGAAAAAGTCTTATTAAAAGTAGCTTTGAAGCCATAAGGGTTGTTCTCGCGCAACTTAAGTTTCTCAAAGTGATCCAGCGTCGGTATCACAATTTCCGGCACAAAAGGAAGTGAAGCAACCACCGCCCATGGAGCGATGCTTCCGTCGTCAGGGCCGTCTGGCACTCCGCGCGCTTTATAGCCAAAGAATTCTCGCTCTCGGTTCTTGATCGTGCTTTTCGCCGGTCCGGGACCGTCACTGGCCGTAATTCCCCAGCACTTTGCGCCGTAGCCGTCGAAGTCTGCGGGATTACGTATGGCATACTCCTGCTGAACATAGATTGCGCGTTGGCTGTTCGCGAAATAGTCGATGTTCTTGCTGCGCATATAATCGTCCTGGATACCGCGAAAATCGATCCACAGATGCGAGATTTGGTGGGTAAAGAGCGGGCCAGAATATAAAAACTCCTGACCGTAGATTTCTCTCCATTTGTAAGTCGAGGTCCATTGCGCATAGCTTTCCTTTGGCAGTGGATGTGTTGGCGAACCGAGACCGAGGACATAAAGAAACAGCGCCTCGTCATAACCCTGCCAGCGATAGGGTAAAAAACCGTTCTCAGGTGTCCAACCGAGAGTCACGGCAAGGCCGCCGTTTTGGGCCCAGTTCCAGTCGGCTCGCCGGTATAGCTTATCCGCAAGCTCTCGGATTTCGCGTTCGTCAGAGGTGCCCTCGGAGAAATAGGCCGACGCCGTCAGCATGCCGGCCAGGAGAAAGGCGGAGTCGACTGTGGATAACTCGCACTTCCAGACCCGCTTTCCGGTGGTCATGTCGAGAAAGTGGTAATAGAAACCTTTGTAGCCAGTCGCATCCACGTCGGTGCTCTGAACGCTCTGGTGGAAGAAGCGCAAAGTCGTCAGGATGCGCTCAACGGCATTCGCGCGACTCATGAAGCCGCGCTCCACGCCGACTGGGTAGGACGACAAAGCCAATCCTACCGCAGCGATACTCGCGGGCGAGCCAGGTTTGGTCTTGTCGATGACCAAGCCGTTAAGCGGATTCGCTTCGTGCACGAAGTAGTTAAACGTCTCACGCTGCAACGCCTCCAGCACTTCAGGACGGGCATTCGAATCATTCACGATTTGGAATTCCGCCCGGGTCGCTTTTCCGTTAACTCCACCGTGATGGCCGCGATGCCTTGCGGCGGCATGGCAAACTTTGAATGCAGTGTTTTGCCCGCATGTTTCCATGGCAAGGGCTCACGCACGATTTGGGAGGCAACATTCACCCCCGAAAAGCCGTGGTCGGCCATGTTCAGCATGTGGTTGCGCCCTATGACACCCAAGTCGGCCATGCCGATTTTACGGTGTTGTATTTTCATTTTATGCGCCTCGATGGACGTTTCTGGTCTATTAACTTCATGGCGTGTTTATACACGTTGTTCACGGTAAAACCGAACTCACGCATCATAACTTCCCCCGGGGCAGATGCGCCGAAACGATCTATGCCAATCACATCACCCTGGTCGCCCACATATTTGCACCAGCCTTGAGTTGCACCCGCTTCAACCGCGAGGCGCGCGCGCGTTGATGGAGGAAGAACCGAGTCGCGATAACTTGAAGGTTGGGCGTCAAATAATCCCCAGCTCGGCATTGAAACAAGGCGCACGGGGATTTTCTGTTTCTGTAATTTCTCGCGCGCGGCCGCGATCAAACCCACTTCCGACCCGGTGGCGATTAAGATAATTTCCGGTTTGCCATTGGGAACATCGGCCAAAACATACGCACCACGCCGCAAACCCTCGGCCGCGGCAAATTGCTTCCGGTCGAGCGTGGGCACGTCCTGCCGCGTCAGAACCAGAGCCACCGGCTGGTGTCGCGTCTCAATCGCCACGCGCCAGGCTACGGCGGTCTCATTTGCGTCGCAGGGGCGGATGACCAGCAAGTTCGGGATCGCGCGCAACGAGGCCAATTGCTCAATCGGCTGATGCGTTGAGCCGTCTTCGCCAAGCGCAATGCTGTCGTGGGTGAAAACGAAGATCACCCCCTGTTCCATCAGTGCGGCCAGTCGAATTGGCGGACGCATGTAGTCTGAAAAAGTGAAGAACGTCGCCGTGAATGGAATGATGCCGCCATGCACCGCCAACCCGTTCGCGATGGATCCCATCGCATGCTCGCGAACACCAAAGTGCAGGTTGCGGCCGGCATAACTCCAGCCGCCGCCAGCCGATCCTTGCAGGTTGCCGGCTTCGTCGCGCGGGTTTTCAAAATCACCCGCCGCCTTAAGCGCCGTGTGGGTGGATGGATCCAAATCCGCTGAGCCGCCGATCAACATGGGAAGTTTCTGACTGATCGCGCTCAACACTTTGCCCGATGCGACGCGGGTTGCCATACCTTTCGGGTCGGCTGGAAAGATCGGGATGTCGGTGTCCCAGCCTTTGGGTAATTCGCCGGACATCACCCGCTGGAATTCTTTAGCGAGGTCGGGAAATGCTTTTGCGTAATCCGCGAATCTCACATTCCATTCCGCTTCGGCCTGTTTGCCATTTTCAACTGCGAGACGGAAATGAGCGAGTGCCTTGTCTGGAATGCAGAATGGCGGATCGAGTGGCCAGCCCATCGCCTGTTTCGTCAGCTTCAATTCCTTTTCTCCCAGCGGCGAGCCGTGCGCTTCAAAAGTGTCCTGCTTGTTAGGTGAACCATACCCAATATGCGTGCGCACAAGAATCAGCGACGGACGTTCCTTCTCGGCTTGCGCCGCACGCAAAGCGCGTTCAATCACTTCGAGATCATTTCCGTTTTCAACCGTCTCCGTGTGCCAGCCATACGCTTCGAAGCGTTTGGCGCGATCTTCCGTGAATGTGATGTGGGTGGAAGCGGAAAGCGTGATGTGGTTGTCGTCATAGAGGCAAATTAGTTTGCCGAGTTTCAAATGACCGGCGAGCGATGCAGCTTCAGACGATACCCCTTCCATTAAGTCACCGTCGCCGACCAATACATAAGTGCGATGACCGACGATTTGGTGTCCCGGACGATTGTAGCGTGCGGCGAGATAGTTTTCCGCAATTGCGAGTCCGACGCCGTTGGCGAATCCCTGACCGAGCGGGCCGGTCGTCACCTCCACACCCGGCGTCAGCCCGCGCTCCGGATGACCCGGACACATGCTGCCCCATTGGCGAAATTGTTTAATTTGTTCCAGCGGCAAATCATAGCCCGTCAAATGCAGCAAACTGTAAAGCAACATCGAACCATGTCCGGCCGAAAGGACAAACCGGTCGCGATCGAGCCAGTGCGGATTGGCAGGATTATGTCGAAGGAATCGCGTCCACAGGATGTATGCCATTGGTGCCGCGCCCATCGGCAGACCGGGATGACCGCTATTGGCTTTCTCCACCGCGTCCACCGACAGGAAGCGAATCGTGTTGATGCACAGGTTATCCAATTTTGCTGGATCAGGACTTAAAGCCTTTATTTTGCTCATAAATATAAATGTTTCCCTCAACCGGGTTGAATGAAATTAAGAATCTTCGCGGTAAAATTGTTCCATGGTCACCCGATCACCAAACCAAAGAAGCCAGCAACGCCCATTCAAATGAACGAAGACATCCGGGTGCGGGTGATGGTCAACTTTTTCGAGGTCTCTTTTTGTTCATAATTCCGCTGGTTAATTGTCCACCGTTGCCGGGCTGCGGTTTTTTGCCGAAAGCCGAGCATCCAGATTCCACGCGGCGTTGATCAGTCCGGTGTGGGAGAGACCCAGCGGAAAATTTCCGAGGTGTTCGCCGCACGGTCCGAGTTCCTCGGCGTAAAGACCAAGATGATTGGCGTAACCCAGCGTTTTTTCAAAAATGTAGCGCGCCTTTTTCAGATCGCCCGCGCGCGCGAGACATTCCACATACCAAAACGAGCAGGCAGAGAAAGTTCCCTGTTCTCCGTGCCGGCTGTGGGCCGTGGCGTTTTTCGCGTTATGCCGATAGACCAGCGAGTCTTCGACCAGCTTTTCTTCAATGGCTTGGATCGTGGATTTCCAGCGCGGATCGGTCGCGCTGATGAATTTCATGACCGGCATCAGCAGCGCCGAGGCGTCCACCGTGTCCGCGCCACGATATTGCACGAACGATTTCAATTTTGGATTCCAAAACTTTTCGTAAATCTCCCGGTAAATTTTGTCGCGCACGCGATGCCAGCGGACGAGCGGCGCGGGAAATGAACGGCGGCGCGCGAGTTGCAGGGCGCGGTCAATGGCCGTCCAGCACATTACCTTGGAATATAGAAACTGCTTCGGCCGGCCGCGTTCCTCCCAAATGCCCGCGTCCGGCTTTTCCCAATGTTGGCAAACCCATTCGGTGAGCGTCACGATGTTCTGCCAAAAATCATAGGAAATCGGTTCGCCATGTTTGTCATAAATCAAAATTGAATCCATTAACTCGCCGTAAATGTCCAGTTGCGATTGGGTATAGGCCGCATTGCCGATCCGCACCGGCGACGATTTCCGGTAACCTTCAAAATGTTTAAGCGTGCGTTCGGTGATGTCGCGCCCGCCGTCCATGTGATACATGACTTGCAGCGGCCGGCCCGGTTTCAAATCTTGGCAGTGCGCTTCAATCCAGCGCATGAAGGCCTGGGCTTCCCCGGTGTAGCCCAGCCGCATCAGCGCATACAGTGTGAACGACGCGTCGCGAATCCAACTGCAGCGATAATCCCAGTTGAGCGCGCCGCCGATTTTTTCCGGCAGGCCAAAGGTGGGCGCGGCGACAATCGAGCCGTGCGGCCGCGAAGTCAACAATTTCAAGGTCAGCGCGGAACGATTCACCATTTCGCGCCAGCGCCCTTGATATTTTGATTTTGCGACCCAGCCGAGCCAGAAATTCATCGTCTCCTTGAAGGCCTCGGAAACGTAATCAGGGTCGGCCGACGGCGATTCCCCATTCGCTGCTTCCAAAATAAAGTCCGCCGTTTTATCCGCGCCCAGTTTGAATTCCGCCGTGGCCTCGCCGTTTTCAATTTTGACCGGCACGCTCGTGCGCAAACGCAACGCGCAAAGATGTTTTTTGTCGGGAATGAAAATGATTTCGTGCGGATTCTTTTTTTCAACCGTATGGCCTGTGCGGGCATAATCAAATTTCGGCGCGAAGACCATTCGGAACCTGATTTCGCCGCGGACCACTTTGACGCGGCGCACGAGATTGTGGTTATGGCCGAGATGTTGCATCGCCATGAAATCGGAAATTTCCGCGATGCCGCTTTCGCCGAGAAAGCGCGTCAGCAAAATGTTCGTGTCGGGAAAATATCGCTGGCGGTTTTTGAATTCATCCGCGATCGGGGAAATTTTGAAGCGGCCGCCCTTTTTATGATCCAGCAGCGCGGCAAAAATCGTCGGCGAATCAAAATGCGGAAAGCACATGAAATCAATCGAGCCGTCCATGCCCACCAGCGCCGCCGTGGTCAAGTCGCCAATCACGCCGTAATTTTCAATCGGATGATAATTCATGGCATTAATTACATGACGGATTAAGCGTGTCGCGAATGCGCGATGAGCAAAGCGACAATGGCCGCGATGATGATTAATATTATCGTGATCACCCAGACGCGGTTTTTCGTCAGCCACAATTGCGGACTGAATGTTCTCGCGAGGTTGTCGAATGTTCCGTGCGCGCCGAAATCATGTTCGACCGGCGCAAATAAATTGTCCGGCTGATCCGGGTTTCTCGACTCGTCCGTTTGCTGGGTTTTGTAGCTGGCCAGATAATGATCCAAAATTCCGGGCGCAATTTTGTTTCCGATAATGGCTTCGACCGTCGGAAAACCGACATAAATTTCACGGCGCTTGTGGGTCGCGGCGAAAACAATCGCATCGGCGGCAACCTCTGGTTGAAAAATCGGTGCCACCGGCTGCGCTTTATTCGGCAATTTATTTTTCACCCAGCCGAACTGCGGCGTGTTGACGGCCGGCATTTCCACGATGCAAACGTGAATGTTCTTTTTGTCGTGAATCAATTCGCACCGCAGTGAATCGGTGAAACCTTGAATCGCATGTTTCGCCGCGCAGTAGGCCGATTGCAATGGAATGCCACGATACGCGAGCGCCGAGCCGACGTGGATGATGACGCCGCGATTGCGCGGACGCATCCGGCGCAGCGCGGCCATCGTGCCCCAGACGTAGCCGAGATAAGTGACGTCCGTGACGCGGCGATATTCCTCCGCCGTCATTTCCATGATGGGCGCGAAAACCGAGGCCATGGCGTCGTTGATCCAAATGTCAATCGGACCAAATTCGTTTTCCAATTTTTCCGCCGCCGCTTCCACGGCTTTGTCGTCGGCCACATCCGCAACCAAAATCAAACCGCGTCCGCCCAATTTTTCCACGTCTGATTTCGCGCCTTCGAGGCCGACTCGCCCGCGCGCGAGCAGGCCGATATGGGCGCCGCGTTTTGCAAATGCCTGTGCCGTGGCGCGACCGATGCCGGCGGCAGCACCTGTGATCATCACGACTTCGGGTTTGGAATTGTTTTTAGTGCTCATTCCTTTCGGAAAGGTCTGGCGCGCTGGCTTCTCGTTTCTTCATGTTCAAGCGGTCGTGGCGAGTCCAACCACGCGACACTCTCACAATTTATCTTTTGGACGCGGCAAAATGAATGGGGTGTAACCCTACCGTGGAGGCTGCGGGACAGCACCGGGGGATTTTAACGCAGATGAACGCGGATTGACGCTGACAAATTTCCCGCGCAGACTTGCCGCCATGCCGGACGGGAAAAAACTTTCTGAATTCGTCGCTTGGTGTGCGAAGCACATCACTGGCGACGAAAAGGGCGAAGCCCAGCTTTTTCTCGACCGCCTCTTTCAAGCCTTCGGCAACGCCGGGCTGAAAGAAGTCGGGGCTACACTGGAATTCCGCGTGGTCAAAGACACTGGCGGCACAGCTTTCGCCGATCTTGTCTGGAAACCCGTCGTGCTGATTGAAATGAAAAAACGCGGCACGGATTTGCAGAAACATTACCGGCAGGCTTTCGATTACTGGACGCGCCTCGTTCCCAATCGCCCGCGCTACGTCGTGCTGTGCAACTTCGACGAATTCCGCATTTACGATTTCGACACCGACCTCGACACGCCTAAAGACACGCTTGCGCTTAAAGATTTGCCCGACCGTTACGGCCCTCTTGAATTTCTCGCTCCCGGCAATCCCAAACCAAATTTTGAAAATGACCGTGTCGCCGTCACCAAAGAAGCGGCGGACAAACTTGCCGATTGCTTCAAATGGATGTTGCGCAAAGACCGCCAGCCGCAAGTCGAGCGTTCCGTTGCTCAAAAATTCATTCTGCAAATGCTCGTCGCGCTCTTTGCCGAAGACATTGATTTGCTGCCAAAGTATTTCGTCACCAATCTGCTCGAAGAATGCACGACGCCTGCCGACAGCTACGAACTGCTCGGCGGACTGTTCAAAGCGATGAACGAATCCAAGGCTGCAAGCGGCGGACGGTATAAGGAAGTTCCTTATTTCAACGGCGGCCTGTTTGCCAAACCCGCGCAGATTGAAATCCAAGGCCACGAATTGGTTCTCCTGCGCGCCGCCGCAAAATTCAATTGGAACAAAGTTCAGCCCGAAGTTTTCGGCACACTCTTTCAACATTCGATGGCCGACGACGAACGCCATGCGTTTGGCGCGCATTTTACCAGCCCGTCCGACATCATGAAAATCGTCAAACCGACGATTACTGATCCGTGGAAAGAGCAGATTGAAAATGCCAAGACCCTCAAACGGCTCATTGAACTTCGTGACCGGCTGAATCAATTTCGTGTGCTCGACCCCGCTTGCGGCTCAGGCAACTTCCTTTACATCGCTTACCGCGAACTCAAACGCATCGAAGTCCGGCTCATCGAGCGGATGCAGGAATTTCCCAGCCGCGCCGAACCCGGCCAGCGGATGTTGAGCTTCTTGAGCGTCCAAAACTTTTACGGGCTAGATATTCTGCCGTTCGCCGTCGAGCTGGCGAAAGTCACGATGATGATTGGCCGCAAGCTGGCGATTGACGAACTGCACATCACCGAACCGGCGTTGCCGCTTGACAATCTCGATAAAAATTTCATCGCCGCCGACGCATTGCTCACGCCCGAAGGTTTGCCCGCGCAATGGCCGAAAGCCGATGTCATCATCGGCAATCCGCCGTTCCTCGGTGCGAAATTGATCAAGCCTGAACGCGGACTGGACTATGTGAACAAAATGCGCCGTTCATATTCGGACGTTCCTGGAGCAGCCGACTACTGCGTCTATTGGATTCGCAAAGCACACGATCATCTACCCGCTTGCACCGCCGCCGATCCTGTGGCGGGACGTGCCGGACTCGTCGGCACGCAGAACATCCGCAACAATCAATCACGCGTGGGCGGACTCGATTACGTCGTCAAGACCGGCACGATTGTGGAAGCCGTGGAAAACCAACCATGGTCGGGCGAGGCCGTTGTTCACGTCGCTATAGCCAACTGGGTGAAGACACAGGATGTCGCGCTGCTGCCCAAGAAGCGCAAGCTCTGGTTCAAAGTCGAACCATCCGCCGCCGCAAAGAAACTCCGCAAGCGCGGCAGCAATGCGAGCAAGGAATATGAACTGGATGTCCGCGAGTGCGACCAAATCAACTCTACACTTTCCGATGAAATTGATGTGAGTGGCGCGAAAACATTGGCCTGCAATGCCAATCCGCAGCGCGTATTTCGCGGACAAGAACCCGGTAGTCGCGGATTCGTGTTGAATCTTAAACAGAAGCAGCAAATTGAAAACAAGGACTCCAAATCCTCCGAAGTCATATTCCCTCACTTGGTCGGACGCGATGTGCTGACTGGCGATGGAATGCCGACAAGATGGGTTATTGATTTCGGTGACAGCGACCAATTAACGGCAGCATCCCACTCGGCGGCATTTGAACACGTCAAGAATACGGTGTTGGTGAAAATGGAGAAAATTGCTGCGGGCGAAATCCCGCGCGAAGATCATGAACGGTTCATGGATCAATTTCTTCGCGCTCGGCTTGGTAACTGGTGGCAGTTCCGGCGCGCGTGTGTTGACACCATTTCCGCAATCACCAATTTGTCCCGGTATGTCGTCTGTTCAAGGCACATGAAGAGGTCTGTCTTTGAGTTTATGTCACCAATGATTCGTCCGGACAGCGCTATTCAGGTGTTTGCTTTCGAGGACGACTACAGTTTTGGCGTTCTGCAATCAGATATTCACTGGCTTTGGTTCACTACCAAATGCGGAAAGTTGAAATCCGATTTTCGTTACTCACCCGAATCCGTTTTCGACACATTCCCGTGGCCGCAGTCGGCGACGGTGAAACAAATTGAAGCCGTGGCAGAGGCGGCGCGCGAGCTGCGCCGCGTGCGCGCCGAGGCGTTGCCGAAATTGAAGGGCGGCCTGCGCGCCCTCTATCGCACCCTCGAATTGCCCGGCGCGAATCCGCTCAAAGACGCCCACGCCGCGCTCGACACCGCCGTCCTCACCGCCTACGGCTTCAATCCCAAACGCGATTTGCTCGCCCAACTCCTCGCGTTGAATCAGGAAGTTTCGGCAAAGATTGAAAAAGGCGAACCCGTCATGCCTCCCGGCGTGCCAAAGAATTATCCCGACGCGAAAAAACTGGTGACGGAAGATTGCATCAAACCATAACATTCAACATCCGCGATATTTTGGATGAAGAAGTTGCGAGGAAGCTGGCGTGAAATAAAAAAACTATGACAAAAATATATTCAGAAAGATGGAAAACAATCGCCGATTTGCCCGAAGGCGGCCAAGCTTACGTTTACAAAGTAGTTGATATAAAAGGCGATGGAGTCACCGAGTATGTTCTTAAACGACTCAAAAACCCACACAGGCTTGACCGTTTTAAAAAAGAATATGAGGCGCTCCAAAAGCTTGGGCATCCTGCCATTGTTCGCGTGATTGATTTTGATTTCGACACCGAGAAACCATTTTTTGTAACCGAGTTTTGTGAGCGGGGAAATCTCGCGCAGCAAGAACAATTGTTACGCGCGCAGCTACCAATAAAGATTCAAACATTTTTGGAAATATGTCGGGGACTTCAAGCGGCTCACGACAAAGGAATCAGTCACAGGGACATCAAGCCGGAAAACGTGTTTGTGAGAAAAGATGGAAGCGTTGCGCTGGGGGATTTTGGATTAAGTCACGATCACACGGAAGGCGTGCGATTAACAGCCAGCAGTGAACCGATTGGCTCACGAAATTATATTTGCCCTGAAAATGAAGATGGACGAGCAGATCAAGTAACGCATGCCTGCGACATTTATTCACTTGGCAAGCTTTTGTATTGGCTGCTCAGTGGAGGAAATATTTTCTCTCGCGAGAAATTTAGAGAGTCACAATATGATCTCCGAAAGTTCATTACGACCGACGACCCGTTCATTGACCAGTTGACGGAGCAATTCAACCTTGTTCTCGATAAAATGATCACGGTTCGGCCTGAAGACAGAATACCTATCAAGGAGGTGTTGCGAAAAGTCCAGAGAGCCGAACGATTATGGACGCTCGAATATGCGTTGCCCACAAGCTACATTGGCGGCGCTTTATGTAGGTATTGCGGACAAGGTGATTATGTCAAATGCAGCGATTCACCAGTGAATTTTGGAATTGAGCAACGCGGGCAGCAAAACTTGAGGATTCTTGTTTGTAATTGGTGTGGTCATGTGGAGCTTTTTCGACCAGACCATATTCTCCCAAAAAGTCCGGCGCGACAAACGGGCAACTAGGAACGAATCTTTCAACCCGGCCTTCTCCCCACGAAGAAGGAGAATCGTCCGCCGTCCCCTTGAAAATCCGCGCGCCGGGATTTGCTGGACGCTAAAGTAATTATAATTACAACTTCGTCATTTTGGAGAAAGCGGCGGGAACACTGGTTTGCCAGAATGTGGAAACACGATACAATCAAGACTCCTAAAATACTCGTCAAGCAACTTGCCGATGGCTTCATTCCACTGATGCAACAATTTACTCCACTGTTTGCGTTCTGCTTTATACACGTCTTCATGCAAGATGCGATACACGACCTTCAGCTTGCGGTGCCCCGTTTTTTTTCGTGAACTGTAGTTTGCCAGTAGTTCCAATGTGTCAAGTCTTGATAGCCGCTTGTCGTCATAACCCCATCCATGAACGTGATCGCCGCGCGCTTCAATTATTGGTTTAAGTCGGGTTTTTATTTCCCTGCAAAATGGCGCGTTAAGTTTTTTGAAACTCACGCCTTGAGAGCTTTCAGCATAATCTTTCTCCAATGAATTTAGGAAATCAATCATCCGCTGCCGGAGAACATATACCTCTTGGAGATATACTTCTATATTGTGTCGTAGATATGTGACTCGCGATACCCGTGTTCCGCGAAAAGGAAAACGGCGAACGTAAACTTCAATATCCTGTAGCGTTTCATGGGATTTGCAAATCGCAGAAAACGGTTTGGCCAGTCGTTGCGAATACCACACCTCCCAAGCGAGAGGCTTTCGTTTGATCGAACGCGGCCCTTCTAAATCGAAAATTCTGTTCCAATTTGCTTCTCCCGCCTCTTTTAACTGTTCCGGTGTAAGCTTGATCAGCACTGCGGGGTCCGATTTCATTAGATGCTCAAAAAATTGATCTGTTGATAGTCCCATAGTGGCAAAGCTGAACACAAACGTCGTCCATTCACAATGAGAAATACCAGCTTCCAGAAAATTTCATTTGTAATTCGCCCTTCCTCAACCCGGCCTTCTTCTCACGGAGAAGGAGCATCGTCCGCCGTCCCCTTGAAAATCCGCGCAATTAAAAAAGCGGCCTTCGTTTCCGAAAGCCGCTTTGCGTTTTCAAATTTGATTTTACGGATGCGGTGTCGCGGGCGGCGGCGTGGGCGGCGTGCCGCCGTTGCCGTGTCCGCCGCCGGTGTCAACGATGATGCGGGCGCGTTTCCAGGCTTCCTGAAAACGGTTCGCCGCATCGGTGCCGGTGAATTGCAAGGCGAGGTCGTCCATGTCCGTCACCAGTTGCACGAGGGCGGCAATGTCGGTTTCCACTTCGCGCAACAAGGCGCTCTTGTTGACAATTTGTCCGCGCGGCATATTCATCGCGCCGCTGAAAGCAGTGAT
>DATCBW010000124.1:0-3598 GCA_036511615.1 Verrucomicrobiia bacterium
CGCCGGGTTTGAAACCATAGATGTCGGGATATTGACTGGCAAAGTCCATCATGTTGCCGAAAGCCAGTTGTGCGGCCTGCGACAGCTCGTCTGCTTCGATAAGCACGACAGGCTTTTGAGCCGGTGATTTTTCCACGGCGGATTGAGCGGGCGACGATCTGACTTTTTCGCCACCAATAATCAGGCTGGGGACAACGACCGGTGCGACCGTTTTGGCAGCCACCGGAGCGGCCACCGGAGCCGTCACCGGGGCAATTGTCGGCGCTGTCACCGGAGCGGGCGTCAAGTCTTTGACCGGCAACGTCAGGGGAATTTTTTTGACGACCGGCTGATTGAGTGTCGTTGCCACCGGAACGGCCGTTGTCACTGTCGCCACTGGAGCGGCGTGGCTGGCCGCATCCACGAGTCGTGGGTGCGTCAGACGATAAAGGTGCATCGCGTAAAATCCTGCGGCCACAACGCAAAGTGCGGCTGTTGCGCCAAGATAAAACTTCTTTCTAGTCGGCGATTCCGCCCGTCCCAAAAAAAGAATTGCCGTTGAATAATTATATTTCATGCCGGGGTTCTGTCGTCAACCAGTCCAAAATGCCTGTTAAAGCACTGTTCACATTAAGCACGATCCAAGCCAATGCCGCGACTGTTCCCGTCTTGTGCGATCTGACTCGAATTCATTATTCTGCCCGCGATTTGCAACCAAGGGTTCGGCAAGATGCGTCTGAATAAAAGCCAGTTCGTGTCCCGCAATCGGACATCGGCCTTTGCTGTCGGAAGATGAATTTCAAAACGAAAAATGCCAGCGACCAAAACGCGTCAAAGATGTCGCAGGGAGAACAAAATGTGGACGTTCACATGGCAAGGGCAAAGCGAAGCGGAAAAGTTGCGGATGAAATCAAATGTGAACTCAATTGCGATGCAATTCTCCTCGCCGAACACCCGGCTGTGACCGGGCAAAATTTTTCCTGACGCCCCCAGCAGATGGGACGCATCACCACATTCAAACCCGCGACACGATTATTCGTTGATTCCCCAACGTGACTGGTTTCCCGATTCGCGAAAAATGGCTTCCAAAACCGGCCCGACCGATGTTGCCCGCAATTCGATTTCCTCCATCACCTGTTCTGGATCTTCCGCCATCACCCTCACATCGCCTTCCGTGACCAGCAAATGAACCGCGCCGCCCGCGCCACCGGCACCCGTAGTCGTGTGTTGCACTTGGTTCATGCCCGACACTTCACCACGATGTTCGCAAATGCAAATTGTTTTTTTCCTTAATACGGCCTGGGGCTTTGACCTAGACGTTGCCGGACGAATTTGATTTGACCCGCGCGACGAAGAATCTATTTTTCCCGGCATGAATCATTCACCCGGATTTCTCAAGCTCGTGACCGAGGCCAAAAGGCACGTCAGTGAAATCAGCGCGGCCGAGGCGCGCGCGAAAATCGCCGTGAACCCAAAGGTCGTGCTGCTGGACGTGCGCGAAGATCACGAGTGGCTGGCCGGTCACGCGGCGGAGGCGGTTCATCTGGGCAAGGGAATTCTCGAACGCGACCTGGAAGGACTTTATCCCGACGCGGACACGGAAATCATCATGTATTGCGGCGGCGGTTTTCGCTCGGTGCTGACGTGCGAGGCGGCGCAGAAAATGGGCTACAAAAAAGTCCACTCGCTCATCGGCGGCTACAAAGGCATGGCCGCCGCAAGCTGGCCGATGAAATAATTCCTGTGGTGTCCCAATCAGCAGGCGATTTAATTCCCGGCTTTTTCCAGCATGGGCGAGTCGCGGATGACCACGCCGGAAACATTTTCAAACTTTGACGCGGCCACGCCTTCGGCGAGCGTTGCTTTGAAGTTGTCAATCTCCAGCCCGTTCACATCCACACATTCGATGGCCGGACGAAAATCATCCCTGGCAAAGCTGAAGTTGATATTCGCCAGTTCCAAATCCTTGACGTGCCGTGCGAACAATCCGTAGGCGGGCATCACGCCGCGTGGTTCGGGATAGCCTGTGCCCAGTTCCGCCGGCATCCGCACCGCGTCATTGGTCGTCCCACCGCCATTGAAAACCAGTCGGATGTTTTCCAGACGCAGACCTTCGATGGGCTGGTCCGGCAGCCCGGCAATCTGGATGCCGCTCTGCCGGTCCACGCCAGTGGCGACGACATTGGAAATTAAAATGTTCTTCATGCGGCTGACCGTCGTGAGATGGGGCGTGCGGTCGCGCTTGCCGGTGGTGATGTAAATGGCATAGCCCGCCACGTCCATCATGGAGATGTTGTTGATGGTGATGTTTTCCAGAATGCCGCCGTCCACTTCTTCGAGGGCCAGACCTTTGCAGTTGCGAAACGTGCAGTTGGCAATCGTGCAATTGCGGAAGCCGCCGCTGGATTCCGTCCCAAATTTGATGCGCCCGTTTCTTCCCCCGCCCGGCCTCATCGTGCCGTCCAGCAGCGTGCCTTCCAAAAAGCCGGAAACCTGGCAGTTCACAATGGTCAGATTTTCCGTGATGACGGGCCGGCCAAGCGCGTAAGTGCTCTTGGGGCAGATGGCGTCGTCGGTGGGCGAATTGACGCGGCAGTTGGAAACCGTCGTGTTGCGGCAGCAGTCAATGTCAATGCCGTCGCGGTCGGTGTCCATCGTCACGTTGTCCACCGTCAGGCTGTCGCAGCCGGTGACGAGAATGGCAAAATGTCCGCCATGCAGAATCGTAACGTCGCGGATGAGAACATTGCGGCACAATTTGAGCGCGATGGCCTTGTTGCCGAGGCGAACCGCGTCGTCCTTCACTTCAGCGCCATAGTTGTTGAGGTCGTTTCGCCCGCTGGCGAAACCGCACATTTGATCAAGCAATTGATCGCCGCGCACGAGGCCGCCGCCGTTGATCATACCGTTGCCCGTGATGAAAACATTCGTAAGATTTTCACCCCAGATCAGGCTGTTGTGAAAATAACAATGCCCGCCGTCCTGATAAGGATTGTTCGTCCACGGCTCTGTAAAATCGTAGGCGTTCATTGCCTGCGGCGCACCCAGAATCGTCGCGCCCGCGTCAATGAGCAAGTGGACGTTGCTCTGCAAATGAATCGAGCCGCTCAAATAAGTTCCGGCGGGAACGAGAACCGTTCCGCCGCCGGCAGCCGCCGCCGCCTCAATCGCCTTGTTGATGGCCGGGCTGTCAAGGCTGGTGCCGTCGCCCAGCGCACCATAAGCGCGCACATTGAAATAGTCACCCGGCGCGGCATCATTTGCGCGGACGAGACGTGGCGTGATGAACAAAACCACGGCGAGCAGCAGAAAGTTCAGCGCCGGGACACGCGGGAAATCTTTTTTCATGGATGAATAAGCCGGTTTATAGCCCGGTTTCGAGAAAAGCTCAAGCTCCCTTCGCGTCTGAACCGGTGAACATTCTTCAGTTTTCCTGCATGTCACACGACCGGCTGCGTTTTGAACTGCTCAAGACGTCCACGCAGGGCGAAAGTCAGCGCCTTGACGGTGATCTCCGAGGTAAGAAACGGTTTCTCCATGAGATCATTTCCCCCGGCGCGGCTCATCTGCGTGCGCACCTCCGGGTCGTCACAGCGGGTCACAAACACGACGGGCGTGA
>DATCBW010000125.1:0-10711 GCA_036511615.1 Verrucomicrobiia bacterium
AAATTTTCATTCCGGCTTCCAGTTTTTCAACGAATCTTCCAGTGCCTCTTCGACGCTGCGAATCTTCACGCCCGCCGCCAGCAGTTTGGAAACATCCATCACGCAATTGGAGCGCGGCGTCTTGGCGGCGATTTTGTAAAACTCCGTGTCATCCGCCCAGAACTCAAATTTGCGCGCAGGTTTCAGGAACTTCTCAATCTGCTCCACGACGTGCCGAGTGGTGACGTAGCCGGGATTGGTGACATTGTAGGCGCCAAACGGCGCGCGGAGTTCCCAGGTGTCGAGGCAGGCTTTCACAAAATCTGCACGGTGCGAGATCGAGTTCACGTTTTCATAAACCTTCGAATAGCGCTGCACCTTGCTCAAGTAATTTCGTTTGTTGTCAAATTCGTCAAACGGAATCCGCAGCCGCCAGACGTAGTTCTGTCCGATGCCCGCCATCGCCTCCTCGCCGAGCGCCTTGGTGCCGCTGTAAAAACTGCACGGCAGGTCGCGGAAGGAAAAGTTCGGCGTGTCCGTTTCGGTGAAGCCGAGGATGGCCGGAGATTTTTTTTCGGCAAGCGCATGAAGCGCCGGCTGCGTCATGTCCTTCTCAACGCGCACTTTTCCGCCCTCGGAAATTTTAGCGCCGTTGAAAATGCAGCCGGACGAAATGTGGCCCCACGGAATGTTCAGCGCGGCGCAGGCGTGCGCGATGTTCTGCGGCAGCAGCGTGTTGCCCGCGAGCGTGCCCGCCTTGTCGAGTTCACACGCATCCACGTTTGGCTTGCCCGTGAAGCCAGCCGCGTTGATGACGAACGCCGGTTTTTTCACCCGCAAAAATTCCAGCAGCAGATCGAAGCGCATGTAATCCACCTGCGCGCGCGCGAGCGGAACGAAATTCATTTTTCGCCGCTGCAATTCCTGCGCGAACGCTGAACCGATGTAGCCGGATGCACCAAGAAGTAAAATCATAATAATTTTTGCAATCGTTTCGCCTCGGCCACGACCTCGTTTTC
Organism: Verrucomicrobiia bacterium; assembly: GCA_036511615.1. Taxonomy (GTDB): domain Bacteria; phylum Verrucomicrobiota; class Verrucomicrobiia; order Limisphaerales; family UBA11358; genus UBA11358. Next base: position 999 of record DATCBW010000125.1, read on the forward strand.
GAGATACGCGCGGTATTCACAATTGGGCATTGCGACGACAATTTTTTCAAGTTGTTCGAGCGAGACGAAGCCCTGCCGGAACGCCGCTTCCTCCGGACAACCAATTTTGATGCCTGCGCGTTTTTCAATCGTCTGCACATACGCGCTGGCCTCGTGCAGGCTGCTGCTCGTGCCGGCGTCCAGCCAGGCAAATCCACGCGCCAGCCGCTGGACTCGCAACGCGCCTCGTTTGAGATACTCGACGTTGACTGCCGTGATCTCCAGCTCGCCGCGCGCCGACGGCTTGAGATTTTTGGCGATGTTCACGACTTCGTTGTCGCAGATGTAAAGTCCCGGCACGGCGTAATTGCTCTTGGGTTGCTTTGGCTTTTCCTCAATGGAAACTGCCCGTCCGTCCGCGTCAAATTCCACAACTCCGTAGCGTTCCGGATCGTTGACGTGATAGCCGAAAATCGTCGCGCCCGATTTGAATTCGCCGAAGGCACGCTGAAATGAATCGCCGCCGTAAAAAATGTTGTCACCGAGAATCAGCGTCACGTTGTCCTGGCCGATGAAACTTTCCGCGATGAGAAACGCCTGTGCGATGCCCGCCGGTTTTGCCTGTTCACGATAATCAATCGTCACGCCAAAGCGCGAACCGTCGCCGAGCAGTTGCTGGAATCGCGGCAGGTCGTGCGGCGTGGAAATCAGGCAAAGCTCGCGGATGCCGCCCTCGATCAACGTCGTGAGCGGATAATAAACCATCGGCTTGTCAAAAACCGGCTGAAGCTGCTTGCTCGCGACCAGCGTGAGCGGATACAGCCGCGAGCCGGCGCCGCCGGCGAGGATGATGCCTTTCATTTGCGGGAAGCGTAATGATTTTGCGCGGAAATGGAAATGCGAAACTCAATTCAAGAAAATTACAGCGCGCCAGTGCTTCGATTAGTAAAAGGTTGTTTGTCCAGATTGTAGAGATCAACTTTGAACCAAGGCGTTTCCGGTTTTCCTGAAGTCAATAAACGCATTTGGACATTGTTTGTATCGGCAATCTGGTTCATTCGTTTCCAAATTTCTGTTCCTTTGTCCCACTCATATTGTGCTCCAAAGACAACTCCCCGGCTGTTGTCATTTTTATTTTGTTTTATATCGAATTCCGAAATCGGAAGACTTAACAAATTGCCTTGCTCATCAAGTTTAAGTTCTACTGTGTCCACGGAAGGGGATTGTTCCAACCAAAAAACAATAAAATCATCGTAGGGGTTTGTTGTAACAACAAGCGCGGCAGATGCCAACTCTGGGCCTAGCAAATCATCAAACCCGGCGGATTTTAATTTTGACAGAATGTCTGGGTGATATTTTTTGGGGATGGGTGACAAATTAGGGTGAAGTTCTTGTAAATTCCACTGAATTGAATACAACAACTTGGATTCGCCACGCTTCTCTCACAACCAGCCATTGATAATATATGCCACGACAATCACGACAATGGCACAAACCAATATCTCGATTTTTTTGTCGGCTGGATTCAACTTTTAGAATTTACTCGCAACGTCATAATTTCTTAACCAGCCACCGCGCCCTCGGTCGCGGTCTTCTGGTTGAAGAGCAACTTGTCCTTGCCGGCGGTGACTTGAATGAGGTCGCCTTCGTGCAATGCGCCCTTGAGGATTTCCTCGGCCAGCGGGTCCTCGAAGAATCGCTCGACCGCACGCCGCATCGGACGCGCGCCGTATTGCGGGTCGTAGCCCTTCTCCACGAGAAAGTCCTTCGCCTTGTCGTCCAGTTCGAGCTTGAGATTTTTTTTGCGGAGGCGTTCGAGAACTTTTTCCACTTCCAAACTCAAAATTTGGATGAGGTCGGGCTTGGTGAACGAGCGGAATACAATCAAATCGTCGAGCCGGTTCAAAAATTCGGGACGGAAGGTTTTCTTGGCCTCCTCCAAAACCCGTTCGCGCGCCTTTTCGTAGCTGCTCTCGTCGGTGATCGGCGAAAAGCCCAGCGTGGACTGCTTGCGAATCGTGTCCGAGCCGACGTTCGTGGTCATCAGGATGATCGTGTTGCGGAAGTTCACGACGCGGCCCATGTTGTCGGTGAGCTTGCCGTCCTCAAGGATTTGCAGCAGCAGATTCCAAACGTCCGGGTGCGCCTTTTCAATTTCGTCGAATAGCACGACGGAATACGGATTGCGCCGGACTTTTTCCGTGAGCTGGCCGCCTTCCTCGTAACCAACGTAACCCGGCGGCGAACCAATCAGCCGCGAGACGTTGAATTTTTCCATGTATTCGCTCATGTCCAGGTGAATGAGCGATTTTGCGTCGCCAAACATCTGTTCGGCCAGCGACTTGGCAAGCAGCGTCTTGCCCACGCCGGTCGGGCCGAGCAGAAGAAAAGCGCCAATCGGGCGGCGCGGGTCTTTCAGGTCCGCGCGCGAACGCTTGAGCGCCTTGCACAACGCGGAAACCGCCTCGCGCTGGCCGACGACAATTTTTTCCATCTCGGTTTCAACCGTGAGCAGCCGTTGCATTTCGCCCTGGCCCATGCGCTGGAGCGGAATGCCGGTCCATTTCGAAACGACGTGTAAAATTTCCTCCTCGCCGACTTTGACGCGCTTTTCGTCGCCTTTTGTGCGCCAGTCCTTGAGCAAAGTTTCCAGTTTTTCCTTTGCGCGTTTTTCCTGGTCGCGCCGCTGGGCCGCACCCTCGAAATCCTGGTTCTTGATGGCTTTTTCCTTTTTGCCTTTGATCTCCTCGATCTCGGCTTCCATTGCCTTGACTTCCGGCGGGCGCGTCATCGTCGTGATGCGGGCGCGTGAACCGGCCTCGTCCAAAACGTCAATCGCCTTGTCCGGTAAAAACCGGTCGGTGATGTAACGGTCGGAAAGTTTCACCGAAGCCTCGACTGCTGCGTCGGAGAACTCGGCCTTGTGATGCTCTTCGTATTTGTGGCGCAGGCCCTTCAAAATCTCAATCGCGTCCTCAATCGAAGGCGCTTCGACTTTCACCGACTGGAACCGGCGTTCGAGCGCGGCGTCCTTCTCGATGTATTTGCGATACTCGTTCAGCGTCGTTGCGCCGACGCACTGCATCTCGCCGCGGGAGAGTGCGGGTTTGATGATGTTGCTGGCGTCCATCGTGCCTTCCGCCGAACCGGCGCCGACAATCGTGTGCAATTCGTCAATGAAGAGAATGATGTTCTTCGCGCGGCGGATTTCGTCCATCACCGCCTTGATGCGTTCCTCGAACTGGCCGCGATACTTGGTGCCGGCAACCATGAGCGCGAGGTCAAGCGTGATGACGCGCTTGTTCAACAAAATTTCCGGCACGTTGCCCGCCGCGATTTCCTGCGCGAGACCCTCGACGATGGCCGTCTTGCCCACGCCCGCCTCGCCCAGAAGAACCGGATTGTTCTTCGTGCGGCGGCAGAGAATCTGGATGACGCGCTCAATTTCGTTTTTGCGGCCGATGACCGGATCCATGTCACCCTTGCGCGCAATTTCGGTGAGGTCGCGGCCAAAGGCTTTCAGCGCGGGAGTTTTAACGTCGCCCTTTTTTTCACCGGCGGGTTGCTTTTCGGATGAAGGCTCGCCCGGCTGATCCTCGCCCGGCTGCGCGGCGAAATTGGGATCCAGTTCCTTCAAAACTCGCTGCCGCGCTTCCTCGATGTCCACGTCCAGCGCCCGCAACACTTTCGCCGCCACGCCGTCGCCCTCGCGCAACAGGCCGAGCAGCAGATGTTCCGTGCCGACGTAGGTGTGATTTAGATTTTTCGCCTCCCGTTGCGCAAGCGCGATGACTTTTTTCACGCGCGGCGTGTAGGGAATGTTGCCGATCATTTTTTGATCCGGGCCGTTGGGCGTTTGTTTCTCGACTTCCATGCGGACGGTTTCGAGATCCACGCCCATGCTTTGCAGCACGTTGACGGCTACGCCCTGTCCCAGCTTGATCAGGCCGAGCAGCAAATGCTCGGTGCCGAGAAAGTTGTGGTTCAGCCGGTCGGCTTCCTTGCGTGCCAGCGCCAGCACCTGCTGCGCGCGTGGCGTGAAATTGCTCATGGCTTCGTCGCTCATACTTGAACCATTCTGCTATGAATCGGCTGATTTGTCCAATGCGATTGAGAAATCAAAACGTCTGCGAAGAAAAAACTACACCGTCGCTGACAAATGTTATTCCTTAAATCCCAAACCCCAAGTGCGCAAAAGCAAGCGGCAGCCGTTGTTGAACTTACCCATAAAATCAACCGCTTGAAAATCATCAAGCGTCCATGACAACCGTGAAGAATCGCATTTGCGATAATTGATTGGAACAATCCGATTTTCGTAGCGCGAACTCCGCAAGGCAAAAAGAAGTTCCCGTTTCACCCACTTGGAAGCCGCTGCTTGTGGCGTCAATATGACCACAAACCAATCGCAACGAGCGAGAGCCGCGCCGATTTCATCATGCCATTGTTGAGCGCCAAGAAGATTTGTTTCGCTATACCAAACTGGAACGCCATGACTTCGCAGCACTGCGGCAATCCGCGACGCCATCTGGCGGTCTTTGCTTGAATGAGAGAGAAACACCTCACGCGGCAACGAGATGCGCGCCCTCTTTTTCATTCTTATGCGGCAACGGGCAATTTTTGCAATGTGGCAACGACACGGTTAACTGTCTCATCCATGTCTTTTGTGGCGCGAATAAAATGCAACTTGTGGAGAATCCATGGAACATCTTCTGTCGGCTTGATTAACAAAGGAATCACCCGACTGCGAAACTGCGACGAACTCAAAGCATATTCAATTTCAGAACGAACCCAATCTGATTTTGCAGAATCCGGCGAGAGCAAAACGATCATTGCATCGGCGTTTTGAAGCGCTTTGCCGGATTTGAGCAACCAATTATCACCGGGAGCGATGTCGTTTGCAGAATTCCAAACCTCAAATCCTTCTTCCGAGAGACGGGAGCGCAACAACCGCGCCCATTTTTCATCCGCTTCGCTATTGCTAATGAAAACTTTCATATTATTCACAGGGTCAATGTCTCAAATCGTTGAATTATTGTCCAACATATTTGCTAATTCGCCGCATTCGACGGCGGTTTGACGACTGGCCGGCTGATGTTTTTCAACCGTTCGCGCACCATGTCGGCGCGCAAGAGGTCGCGCTCTTCGGCGGATAGTTTGTCGGAAAGCTGCTTCTGCAAATGCGCCGGCTGCGTGGTCAGAAACAGTTCGTCCACCAGCGAACGCTCCGCGTCGGGAAACAGGCCCATGTCCACGCCCAGCTTGAGCAGCGAGAGCAGGTTCATGGTTTCTTTGGATGAAATGCTGTGCGCGTTCGCCAAAATGCCGTAGGCGCGGCCGATGTGGTTGAACACCACCTTCGGCTTTTTTTCCAGCAGCCGTTCGCGCGCGTTCTGTTCGTGTTCGATGATCTGCGCCAGGACTTTTTCCAGCCGTTCGACAATGGTCGTTTCGCTTTCGCCGAGCGTCATCTGGTTGGAGACTTGGAAAATATTTCCGAGCGCTTCCGTGCCTTCGCCGTAAAGTCCGCGCACCGCCAGGCCGAGCTTGTTGACCGATTGAATGATCGGATTGATTTGCTCGTCCAGGACACAACTCGGCAGGTGCAGCATCGCGCTCACGCGAATGCCCGTGCCGAGATTTGTCGGGCACGCGGTCAGATAACCAAGTTCGTTGTCGAAGGCGAAATCTAGCTTCTTCTCCAGCGCGGAATCGAAGGCGTCAATCGCGTTCCATGCCTGGCGCAGTTGCAGGCCTGGACGCAACGCCTGCATCCGCAGATGATCCTCCTCGTTGATCATCACGCAGAACGATTCCTCGCGATTTAAGACGATGCCGCTGCCAACGCTTTTCGCGGCGTGCTCGCGGCTGATGAGATGGCGCTCGACGAGAACCTGCTTGTCCAATGGGCCGAGATTGTCCATCGCCTCGGCGAAGGAATCCGCCATTTCCGGCAAGGAACAGACCGCCGGCTGGATGGTTTCCAAAACTTTCACGCGCTCCGGCTTTTTCGCCCAGCCGGGAAAGGCGTGACCGCGCAGATTGCGCGCCAGCCGGACGCGGCTCGAAATGACAATGCGGTCGTGCGGGCCGCTCAACCGTGTCGTCGCCGCCGGCGAAATTAAAAATTGATGGAGGTCTTTCATCTTGTCCTCGCTGGCACACCGCCGGCAGTTTTTATTTCATCGCGCAAAGCCGCCGCCGTCTCGTAATTTTCCTCATCAATCGCCTTCGCCAGTTTTTTCTGGAGCGATTTCAGGCGATCCACCGTTTCGCGCGTTTGTCGCAACGCTTCGGGAGTTTTGCCGGTGTGGCGTGTGCCTTTGTGCATTGTCTTGAGCAGGCCGCTCAAACCTTCGGCGAAAGTTTTGTAACATTCCGGGCAGCCGAGCCGGCCGGACTTCTTGAAATCCGCCTGCGAAAATCCGCAGCGCGGGCATTTAATTTCCACCGCGCCGGCGGACGGATCAAGTTCCTGCGATGCGCCGAGGCCGAGCATCAAGTCCGCCATCGCGAAGCTCGTCGGGTCATTGATGCCCTTGGCCTTCGCACAGTCCTCGCATAAATCCAGCTTCTGCATCTTCTCGCCCACGATCTGGGTCAGATGCACCGTCGCCGGTTTTTCCTTGCACACGCAGCATTGCATAAAATTTTATTCACGAACCGTTGCCTGATGACCGCGTTAAATCGCCGCCGCAAAATAAACGGTCTGCTGATGATTAAATACCTTGTCGGCGGCTAAATTGCAAAAAAATAGAGCGGATGTTTGTGTCCGCTGTTTGAATTTTAATTCGCCCAGATGACGCCAATCGAACTGACGGGCACGAATATGCCGCCGCCGATGTATTGCAATTCCACCGCCGAACCCGCGCTGCCGGTGATGGAGCCGCCGACGCCGGGCGTGGTCGTGGTGGATTGTATCGCGGCCTGCCAGTAATAAATTTTGCCGGTGGTGCCGGTGTCGGAAGAGACGGCCGCCATCGCCGATAAATCCTGCGCAGCCGCGATGGAATACCAGTCTTGGTCATCCACGGATTGCTTGGTCCAGGTGAGGCCGTAATTGCCGGAGACGTAGATGCCGCCGGAGTTGACGACGGCCGCGATTCGTCCGCCATCGCTGGATGAGGTGATGGCCGACCACGCGGCGACGGGTGCGTTCGTCCGGGCCGTCCATGTCGCGCCGGCATCGGTGGAGGTATAAATGTTCCCGCCATTCACCGCTGCGGCAAGCTTGTAGCCGTCATAGGATGAAGCGATGCACGACCAGTTGGCTGAAGTCGGCGCACCGCCCGATTGAGGCGCCCACGTCGAACCGGAATTCGCCGAAGTATAAATGGCGCCGCCATGAACCGTCGCCGCCAGCCGGGAACAATCCGCCGAACAGGAAATCGCGGTCAAAGCCTTGTTGAGCGGCGACGCGGGAAAATTCGAGGTCGCGCCAAAATTGCTCCAGACGTAAATGGTGCTGTTGCTGATGCAGGCGGCAAATTTGCTGCCATCCGCCGATGACGCCACGCCGGTCCAGGGCAAAGGCGATCCGGCGGCGGTGATTAAATTCCAGGAGCTGCCGGAATTGGTGGAGAGGATTATGCTGCCGCCGTATATCCCGCCGACCAATCTGGTTCCGTTGGCGGACGAAGCCAGACTCGTCGGCGAATAAAAGGTGCTGGATGAATTCCACGTCTTGCCGGAATCGGTTGAAACATAAATGCCCCCGCTGCCGATTGCCGACGCCACCATTTTGACTCCGTCAGCGGAAGATGCAATCGCCCGCCAGCCCTTGCTGGCGACATTGGCCGGCAGCCACGAAGCGTTGGTGGGATTCAAAAATCCGCCGGAGATGGTCTCGCCGGCAGTTTGCGCAAAATTCCAGCCGCCGCCCGGGCCGGAGATGCGGACGATGTCGCTGACCAGCAGCGAATTCGTCGTCGGCAAAGTGACAGTGGTGAGGTTGGAATTCAAAAGGAGGTATCCGGCATTCGCCACCGCCTGCGTCGCCGTGCCATAAACGGGAATCCAGCCGACCAGGCCGTTGCCAAAAAAACTGCCGGTGAAGGCGTTGCCCCGGTTCGTGAACACATTCGCATTTGTGAAAAAATTTGTCCCGGTAAAAGTCTGGCTGGCGTTCAGCAACGCCACGTTGCCGGAGAGCCGCGCATCCACCACTGTGCCGGACGCGATTTGCGAACCGTTCAAATTCGTGAGATTTGTGCCGTTGCCGGAAAACGCGCCGTAAAAATTATTTCCGCTGTTCGTGAACGTCACCTGGCCAAGATAAGTTCCTGAAAGCTGCGCCGACGACAGCGTGCCGGCAAGCTGCGTCGCGGGCAATGTGCCGGAAAGGTTGCTCGCCGTGGTCGCGAAAATGGCATACGGCACGGGCAACAATGGCTGGCGCGGCCAGAGCAGCGTGAAGGCATTGGTGTCGCCGTTGGTGCGCACGCCGATGGACAGCCAGTAGTTTGTTCCGGTGAAGACGGGGCCGAAATCCAGATTGGTCGTGAACAATCCGCCGGTGACGGCCATGGCGAAATTGGTCTGCGGCGCGCTGATGGCGTTGCCGTTGGTCGGTGCGTCGTAAAGCGCGAACCGCAGGTCGTAAGCGCCGTTGGCCGGGCCGCCGCCATCGTTCAGCCGGCCTTGATACATGAACGCCGTGCCTTGCGCGGAAAGATTCAGCGCCGTTCCCAAAATTAATAATGCAAAAAGCCGGCCAGGGATTTTTCGGTTCACGCCGGGATTCTCGCCCGCAACCGGGGAAAATTCAAACTGAAACCGGCGGAATAGTTGTCGGCTTCGGTCGCGCGTCTTAAATTCCCCCGGCTGCGGGCGTAACTTGACACCACCACCACGAGGTAGGGACGCCGCGCTGCGACGTTCCCGGCCCGTGCAGGGCCACATCACTTGGGAACGGACGTGCGATTTTCAACATTCGTTTCCGTTGTCCCGCAATGTGGGACGACGGAAGTGCGCTTGTCCAGCGGGCGGTGTTGCCAGTTCGTTCCGCCCTGCGCTCCGCTCCGGGCGGCGAGCGGCGCAGCGCGCCGTCCCTACCGCCCACTTCCGTCAACGGCATAATCCCCAAAAAATGGCTTGGCTATGATTGGCGAAAGGCGTAAAACCAAATCGTATGATTGAACGACTCAATGAAGAAGCTTAAATCAACTTGCAGATGGCTTGCCATTTTATTCGTGCTGCTGGGTCTTTGCCGGAGCGGACAGGCGCAGGGTTTTATCAATCTTGATTTTGAAAAGGCAAGAAATCCAGGGAGTTTTTATGCAAGCAATGCGATACCCAGTTGGACAGCTTATATCAATGGTGTTGCCCAAACATATATCTCGTATAACTCGGTCAGCCTTGGGGCAGCCGCAGTTAATTTGGAGGGAACAAACAGTGGCTATGCTCAAATCCAAGGCAACTATTTGATTTTTCTTCAAGGTGGCTTTGGCAATGAGGGCACCGCTGGCATCGGTCAAACAGGAACAATTCCCGTGAACGCACTCTCGTTGATTTTTTGGGGCGGTGACAGTTATATTTATGGCGGCGATGGCATGGTCATTACATTTGATGGTCAGCAGTTGAACTTTTCTGGGCGCCTCCGGAAACTCGTGTGGATGAAAAGTTCAAAACCGTTGGGAGCAGGATTGATGGCGCGGCGAATATCATTTAAGATTCGGGCATGAAAACACACCCGGCCGACCGGCCCACGAGCCGGTGAAGAGGTTCAAGCTGCTGGT
>DATCBW010000126.1:0-16359 GCA_036511615.1 Verrucomicrobiia bacterium
CGGCGGAAGCAGACTTCAAACGCGCGCTGACGCTGGATCCAAAATCGGTCATTGCCTTGGCGGCGATGGGCGGTTTTTACGCCCAACAAAATGATCTTAAGAATGCAGCGACGGATTTGAAGGCGGCGTCGGATGCCTCGCCGGCCGCCTCAACCCACCGGATGATCTACGCGCTGTTCAAACTACAGACGGGCGATGCCGCCACTGCCCGGCAAATCCTTGAAGACGTCATCAAGCAGGTGCCGGATTATGTTCCTGCCTTGATGGGACTGGCGGAAATCGCGCTGGACGCCAAAAAATACGATGAGAGCCAGGACTACCTGAAAAAAGTATTGTCGCTCGATCCGGACAACTTCAACGGCCTGTCATTTCAAGCCAAGTTGAATTTCGCGCAGGGCAAAACCGGAGACGCCGTGACGGTATTGGAGCGGATGACCAAACTCTATCCGCACGCCCCGCAGATTTTTTTCCAGCTTGCTGCGGGTTATATGGCCACCGACAATGACAGCCAAGCCCTCGACAATGTGGGCCGCGCACTGCAACTCAACCCGAACTACATGGATGCCATCCAGTTGCAGGCGCAAATCCAGATTAAAAACCGGAATCTTGATCCGGCGATTTCAACGCTTGAAAAATTGACAAAAAAACAACCGCAACTGTTACGGGCGCAGTTGCTGCTGGCGGATGCCTACCGGGAGCGCGGCCAGGTCGGCAGTGCGATCACTATTTATCAATCGCTTGAAAAATCATTGCCCACCAACGCGGTGATTTCGCTGCTAACTGGTTCCGCCTTTCTTCAGCAAAAAGACTATGTTCAGGCCCGCAAAGAATTTGAACGGACACTCGTGCTTGCGCCGGACAATCTGCAGGCGCTGGAACAGTTGGTGAACGTGGATCTGACTGAAAAACAATATGACGCCGCTTTGCAACGTGTCCAAAGCCGCTTGCAGCAAGATCCAAAATCCGACGATCTTCAACTGCTCGCCGCCACGGTGTTTCTGGCGCAAGGCAGCCGGGACAAGGCGGAGGCGACCTTGTTGAAGGCTGTTCAACTTGATCCCAAAAATTTGGGAGCATATCTGTTTCTCACCCAGTTATATACTCAGGCCAAACAACCGCAAAAAGCGTTAAAAGAGCTGGATTCAGTCTTTGCACAAAGTCCTACCAACCTCCCCGCGCTCCTGCTGGCCGCCACCATTTACAATGACAACAAGGATTACAAAAATGCGGAGGCGAATTATGAAAAACTGCTGCAAGTGGATCCGAATTTTACCGCAGCCATCAACAATCTGGCCTATATGGACTCTGAATTTCTTGGAAAGCTGGACCGGGCCTATGAACTCGCCCAGCACGCGCACGAATTGCTGCCGTCCGATCCGAGCGTGGAGGACACTCTAGGCTGGATTTGTGTAAAGCGTGGAGCGTATCCCACTGCGCTGGGTTTGCTCCAAGACAGCGCCAGCAAATTGCCCGGCGAGCCGGAAATCCAGTTTCATTTTGGCATGGCCAATTACATGACCGGAAAAGAGTCCGGTGCCCGCGCGGCTTTCCAGCGCGCTTTGCAGTTGACCAATGATTTTCGGGGTGTTGACGAATGCAAACTTTGCCTGTCTGTGCTGGACGTCAATCCGCAAACCGCCGATGCCGCCGCCATCGCCAAATTGGAAAAGCGGGTTGCCGAAAAAACCGACGATCCGGTGGCGCACGGACGTCTGGCCGCCATTGATCAGCGCGAAGGCAAGGTTGGCCCGGCCATTGCCAATTACGAAGCGATATTGCAGACCGATCCGAAGAATGTCGCCGCCCTCATCAATCTGGCGAAACTTTATGAGCCAACGGACGCTGCCAAGGCATACAACATGGCCAAGGTGGCATACCAACAGGCGTCGGACAATGCCGAGGCCGCGCACATTTATGGCCGTCTGGCATATCGAAACGGAGATTTCAAACTGGCGGCGACCATGTTGCAGCAGGCCGTGCAGAGCCAGCCAGGCGATCCGTCGTCGCAGTTTGACTACGCCCAAGCCGCCTACAGCGTTGGCAATGTCTCCGCCGCCCAGGCCGCGATGCAAAGCGCATTGCAGTCAAACCTGTCCGCGCCGCAAGCCGTTGAAGCCCGGCGTTTCCTTGATCTGATTGCGCTGGCGGGCGATCCGGCAAAAGCCGCCGCCGCGAGCGCCAGCGTGGCGGTTATTTTGAAGGCCGAACCTGATTATGTCCCGGCCCTGATGGCTCTGGCCGCCGGCAAAGAACAAGCGGGCGACGCGGACGCCGCAGCGGCGGCGTGCGAAAAAGCTCTGGCCCGTTATCAGGATTTTGCTCCGGCTCAAAGAGAGCTTGCCATCCTTTATTCCAAGAAACCTGACAAGGCCCAGTCCGCTTATGCGCTTGCCATGAAAGCGCGTGGCAATTTTCCAAATGATCCCGCGCTGGCCAGGGCCACCGCCATCATCGTTTTCCAGCAAGGCGATTTTTCGCGAGCCGCCAATCTTTTGAAAGACTGCGCCGCCAAGTCGCCCTCGGACGCGGAAATTTTTTATTATCTAGGCACCGCCCAGTTCAAGCTGAAAGACCGCGCGGCCAGCAAATCCTCGTTGCAGCAGGCGCTGGCGCTCAAACTGACCGGCAGCCAGGCCACCGCCGCAAATCAGATGCTTCAGTCATTGAAATGAATCGGCAGCCGGATTTGTTTTTTGCGATGAAAAGAGGCTTTACATCGCGCGCGTTTGAACCATATTTTCGACCGGCGAACAACAGTATTTACATGAATAACATAAATAACATATCAAGCATTTTTACGAAGTTCCGTGTCGGGATCTTTTCAGGACTGTTCCTCGCTGCCGTGCTGGCCTTCACCGGCTGCGCCACGTCTGACGGGGCAAAGCCGTCGGCGACTCCAACGGTTCATTCGGAAACAATCACCCTGCGGGCGGGTGATATTTTGAAGGTTTCGTTTCCCGGTTCCGTCACTTTAGACACCACCCAGCAAATCCGGCGGGACGGCAAAATTGTCCTTCCTTTGGTTGGCGAGGTGGAGGCCGCCGGGCTGACGCCCGACGCCTTGCAGCAGAATCTCATCAAACTCTATTCCTCACAGCTCACATCCAAAGAAGTGATTGTCACTGTGGAATCGTCTTCGTTTCCTGTTTTTGTCACGGGCGCGGTGATTCATCCCGGCAAGATTTTGTCCGATCACCCGATCACGGCGTTGGAGGCGCTGATGGAGGCGGGCGGACCTGATTACAACACGGCCAACCTTAAAACAGTTAAAATCAGCCGCAACGAGAATGGCGTCATGAAAAGCTATGTGGTGAACCTGAAGGCCGTTCTGGACGGCGACAGCAGCAAAACTTTTTATCTCAAGCCGGAGGACATCGTCTATGTGCCGGAGAGATTTCAAATGTTCTAAAGCTCGCTGCGGTTGATGCCCAGTTTGTCCATCAATTCATAAAGCGTCGGGCGGCTCAATCCAAGTTCGACGGCGGCGGGGGCGATTTTGCCGCCGTTTTTTTTCAACGCCTGCTGCACCATCTGCCGTTCAACCGCTTCGCGCGCATCCTTGAGCGTCACTACATTCGGCCCCAGCCCGGATACATTCAATTCCAAATCCTTGGCCGTCACGCGGCGGCCTTCGGCCATGATGACCGCGCGGCGGATGCAGTTTTCCAGTTCGCGCACGTTTCCCGGCCACGAGTATTTGTTCAGAGCACGAATCGCCTCTGCGTCAAACGCGAGGTTGGACTTGTTGACCTCGGGGGCAAAGCGGTTCAAAAAATACTGCGCCAGCAGCCGCACGTCGTTTTCGCGCTCGCGCAGCGGCGGCAGTGAAATCTGAACGACGGCCAGCCGGTAATATAAATCCTCGCGGAATTTTCCCGCCAACATCGCCTTGTTCAAATCCACGTTGGTCGCGGCAACCACGCGCGTGTTGATCTGGATGGACTGCCTGCCGCCGACCCGTTCGATGGTCTGCTCCTGCAAAAAACGCAGCAATTTCACCTGGAGCGCGAGCGGGATTTCTCCGATTTCATCCAGAAACAAGGTTCCCGCGTTGGCGGTTTCAATCCGGCCTTTGCGCTGGACGTGGGCGCCGGTGAACGCGCCTTTTTCGTGGCCGAACAATTCGCTTTCCAAAAGCGTTTCTGGAATCGCGCCGCAGTTGATGGCGATGAACGGCCCGTCCTTCCGGTTGCTGCGCTGGTGAAGGGCTTTCGCGGCCATTTCCTTGCCCGTGCCGCTTTCGCCCAGGATCAAAACCGGCGCGTCGGTCGTGGCCACCTTGCGGATGGAGTCAAAAATGGCGCGCATCGGTGTGCTTCCGCCCAGCACGCCTTCAAAACTGTCGCCTTGGACGAGCTTTTGCATCTGCCCGTATTCTTTTTCAAGCTGGGCGGTATGAAAACAGCGCTTCAGGACAAATTTCAATTCCTCCATGTCCACCGGCTTGGTGAGAAAATCGTAGGCGCCGGAACCGATGGCGCGCAGGGCGTTTTCCTTTTCTCCCTGTCCGCTGATGATGACGACTTTCACGAGCCGGTCGAGCGCGAGCAGTTCCGACAAAACGGCCAGGCCTTCTTCAGGATTGTTCGGGTGCGGCGGCAGGCCCAGATCCAGCAGCACCACCGGCGGCGGTTCCGCGCGAAAAACGGCGAGCGCACTGGGCCGGTCCTCGGCCAGCGAAACGGCGTAGTCCTGCGCCAGCGCCCACTTCATCTGCGTCCGGATTTCCTCGTCGTCGTCAACAATCAGCAGTTTGGGATTCATTTGGTTTTCAGCGGCAAAAAAACACGGAATGTCGTGCCCGTGCCGGGTTCGCTTTCGACTTCAATCCGACCCTTGTGCGCCTCGACAATCATTTTGCTCTGAAACATCCCAATGCCAAGCCCGTTTTTTTTGGTCGTCTGAAACGGGCGGAACAGCGAACGGTCCAAAAATTCACGGCTCATGCCGCAGCCGTTGTCGGAAACGGCGAGCATTGCCCAGCCGTTGTTCTGGCTGGTCTGAATTTGCACCAAGCCCGACTGCGAAACGGCTTCGCGCGCGTTAAAAATCAGGTTGGTCGCCACTTTAAGCATCTGTTCCGGGTCAAAAAACAATTTCGGCAAGGGTTGCAAATCTTTTTTCAAATTGACGCCGGCGACTTCCTCCCAGCCGGCCAGCACTTTTGCCACCAGTTCGTTGAGGTCGGCTTCCGCAGGCTTGATTTGCAGTTCATGGCGGATTGAGCCAAGCCGTCCGATCAGACGGTTGATGTGCGCGACGGTTTTGGAAACGCCGCGCAGCGCGTCCGCACGAAACGCCGGATCGTCAAAATGCACCGGCAGGTTTTGCAGCATCAGGTTGAGCGTGTTCGCCGTGTTTTTCATGTCGTGGACGAAAAATGCGGACATGGTCTGGAAGGCTTCCAGTTCCTTCGCCTGCAAAAGCTTTTGCGAGAGCCGGGCGTTGAGCAGGCCGGCGGCAATCTGGTCGCCAATGCACTTGAGCAAGTCAAAATCCTGCCATGAAAAGGGATCTCCGCCCACCCGGTCGCCCAGAATAATCAGGCCAAGCGCCTCGTCACCCGCGATCATCGAAACCAGGACACGGTTTCCGCCCTTGTTAAATTCATCGGGATGACATTGGCGCAACATTGAGGCGCAGTGGTCCTTGGTTTGGTCAAGGTCCACCGGTTCGTGATGGGCCTGCAAAAAATTGATGATTTCCGCCATTTGCTCCTTGTTTGGCGCGAGAGCCATCGCCTTGCCTTCTGACAAGAAGGTTGAAGCGGCAAATACCAGTTGCTCTTTCTTTTCATCCACGAGCCAGATGGTCACCGACAGCGCCTGGAAAATGTCCGTGACGGATTTGACGGCGGCCTGGCAAAGTTCGGTTTGATTCATGCACGAAGCCGTCGCCTCGGTGAATTTTCGCCACACGGTTCGATAATCATACATCGGCCGTTGGAAATAACGGCTGACAAAGCGGCGCACCGTGAGGCGAGCGCGGTCGGACACCAGCAATACTGCAACCAGCACCAGCGCCAGCAGGAGGGCAAAGGCTTTCAGCGTAAAATTCATGTCGCCGCCAAAAAACTGAACGATCTTGGCGAACACTCCGACAATCAAGAGGTAAATCCCGGTCAGCAAAACCGTCAGCGAATTATAGAAGACCGAGTGGGCCGGATAAATGTCCGCGTCAAAATGGCCTCGTCGGGCGAGCGCCCGCAGAATCAGCCCGCAACCCAGCAACAGCGCCATGGTGTTCACCGCCTGAAGGGAAAGGTTAAGCGAGTTGTGAAACAGAAGCACCTGGGTGCTCACATAGGTCTGGACCACAAAAATCACTCCCAGGCCCAAAATCATGAACTTGATGCGCCAGCGCATGGTTCCAACGGCGGCCAAATAGGTGCGTTCCAGATTCACCAGCACCAGCACCGTTCCCAGCAAAATCAGCAAGTTCAACAGCGCGCCGGGAATGCCCAGGCCAAACATCCAATGGCCCGTCTCTGCTCGACCGGCGGAAACAATCAAATGACCGCCAAACGGAATGATCAGCCCAAAGGGCAGCAAGAAGGCCGCCATGAGAAGTAGACGCCATCGCTTTAGGAATTCTGAATAATTGCCACGGGCATAGGTCAGGCTGAAAAAAAGCCAGATTCCGGGCAGAAACGACATGGCAATCAACCTCCAATTCTGCCAGTTGACCATTTCTTCCGGTGTGGCGGCACCCACGGTGAAGGCCAAGCAGACTTCCGACAAGGCCATGACCGCCATCCCGGCAACAAATGCCAGATGCGCCGGGGAGCGCCAATCCTGCCAGGCGACGATCACCGCCAGGATGCCGCAAAAAATGGCGCCCGCAAAGGCCAGAATGTCCGCATTGCCAATCATTTCATTTTTGGTGCTGAACCCATAGCAACAATCTCAAATCGTGCTTCAAAATACAGCAAAAAAGAAATGAGTTGGTCTGTCTGAAAGTCAACAACCGGTAAATTGCCATTTCTGTTGCAATTTACCGGTTGAATACGCGTGTTGGCTATTAGCTATTGAAGAAAAAAATGGCAGGGAAATGAATCCCTGCCCTGAACTAAATACACCGAAAATAACCGACAGATCAGGCGATCAGTTTCTTGCGGAGAAGCCCAAGCCCTGAAAGAGCGGCACCGAGCAGGATCACCGTCGCGCCGCCGTCGGGGACAGTGTTGCCGCTGGTTGAACCCCAAGTGAAGCTTGGACCTGTCACTGCAAACTGCAAATTCCAAGTGCCAAGAGTATTATCCGCTGAATTTCCATCTTCCAAGGTGCCCGTCCCCGTAAGATTAAGTTGTCCGGCAGACGTAAACACTTGACTTGAAGTAGACACCAACAGATTATAAGTGACGCCCGAGATTACCGTTGACCACAAATCCAGACCAACTAATGAAGGAGCGTTACCATTTACACCAATAGACGTGACGAAGCTGTATGACGTATAAGGACCCGCGAGAACTCCAGTGCCGTTAGGGGTATTAACGCTGACAATCGTCATGCTCGTTGCAGTAGACAAATTCCCCGGCGTTCCTCCGACTTGAGAATCTGTGCCGGTGAAGCCGATGCTTCCTACAATCGGGACTGCCTGCGCTGTTGAAAACGCGCCTAAAATCGCAGTCGCCGCCAATACCAACCATTTGTTTTTCATATTTTTTTCTTTTTGTTTATTTGTTGTTTTCGGTGTTTAATTCAACCGAATTAACATATAGCAGACTTGGTGCCAAGTCATAAAATGAGAATGATTTAAGCGTGTAAAATGTTTATGGTTAGCATATTAAACAAATTATTTCCTTCCATGATTGAAGTGGCATTTATCGGGAAATTGTAAAAGATTCCGACGGTTTTTGAGTTGGAATCGGCGGAATTAAGGATAATTATCATAACCAACAACTTACGAGGTCGGACTGAAAGTGTAAGCTAGGCCGACGTTTTGGGTGGGTGTGTGTGAAGATTCTCTGACGAAGTGGAATTGTGCCAATTATGCTTTTGTGTTCAATGGTTTATAGCAATTCAAAGAGAGCATCGGTGTAATGGGGTAGGGCGGCGCTGCTGCGCCGCCGGGCATGATGGCCGCGCAGCATCGCGGCCCTACCGTTTGAGAAATGCGCCATCAATGAATCTTCACCGCCAAAAGCCTGACAACGTGACCGGGTTCAAACCGCAAAAAGTTTAGGGCGGCAAAATGCCGCCCTTCACGACAGGCAGGATGCCTGTGCCACATTTTCAAAAATGCTTCAAGCAATGCTGGAAACCGCCGGGCGAAGTTTGCGGCGCAGGGTGGCACCAACGGCAATAGCCAAGACGCCGAAGCCCATGACCGCGCCCGTCATTGGAACTTCTGGCACTGCCGCAAGGTTCATTTGCGCGAAATCGCCGCCAAGGCCGCTCCAAGTCCCTGCATTATCATAATAAAGCCCCCCAATTGATGACCCGTTATCGGTAACAATAGAGCTTGATGTTGTGAGGTTCCATTGGGACCCACTCAAAGCCAAAACAATTGCATATGTGCCGCCAGCAGACAGGGAATCGTTTAGGCCTGTGATGGTGGGTGACGAAGCGGAAACATTTCCAAGATCATACAAGGCGTTTCCTAAACCATTGTATGCACTGCTCGGCGAGCTTCCTGATGTGGCGCTGTAAACATAAACCTCGCTCGACGCCGATCCACTCAACGACAGCGTCAGGCTGCTAATGTTACCAGCGGTGCCCATCGTGAACACTTGCGCAAATGTTACGCCTGATGAACCAGTGGCGTCGTGTGTGTCACCAGTATTATCCACAACGATGTCGGCATACGAAACCGATGTGAACACGCACAGGGATAGCAAAAACGCTTGCACACCAAAACCCGGAAGCCCAAATAATACGATGTTTTTTTTCATAAGTTATTTAATTTGCCAAGTTTCCAAAAACGATGGCTCACTTTATCAAAACAGATGTGTTATGTCAACATAAGAATTAGACATTTTTTATCCCGAATTCCGAAATCGGAAATAAAGGATAAAAGGAGCGGGTGGTTTTGGGGAGCATACGCCGCTGGCGTGTGGTTTTCGGCGTCGCGCCGAAAACTTGGTTCCACAAACTGATTCCCGTTAGAAGTTTCTGAAAGAACGGGGACGCGAGTTCGGCGCGACGCCCGAACTCGCACACGGGACGCGTGCGCTCCCGATTTCGTTTTGGATTACGGGTTTATGCCTTGGGCTATTTCCGCTTTTGAAATAATGGAAACAAAACAATGGTTTTACGACGGGCAGGGAATCAGGGCGAGCCGCAAAAAACTGTTTGTGAGTGAATTCCCTTTTGTGAACGTCCCCGACAAATCCTATTTCTCTTTTCCATCCGACATTGAAAAATGCTGAAGTGCAAAAAACATTGTGAAATTTCTTGAGGAATGCAAACTCGTTGGCGTTGCATGAAAACCAATACTGACATCCAAGATCGTTTCGTCATCATCATGGCCGGCGGGCGCGGTGAACGGTTCTGGCCGTTGAGCCGCGAGAAGATGCCCAAGCAACTGCTCGCCATGTTCGGCAAAAAATCCTTTCTGCAGGAAGCCGTCGGGCGCGTGCTGCCGCTCGTGCCGGCGAAAAACGTTTTTGTCATCACGAACGAGGCGCAGTTGCCAGAAGTGCGGAGGCAGTTGCCGAAAATCCCGAAGGACAATCTTGTCGCCGAGCCGGTGGGCCGCGACACCTGTGCCGCCGTCACGCTTGGCACGGCGCTCGTCGGCGCGCGTTCGACAACGGGCGTCATGGCCGTGCTGCCTGCCGACCATGTGATTCCCGAAGAAAAAAAGTTTCAGCAGGTTTTGTCGGACGCCTTTGACGTGGCTGCGCAGGGCCAGGCGATAGTGACCATTGGCATCAAGCCGACCGAACCCGCGACCGGCTACGGCTACATCCACATGGGAACCGAACTGCCAACGCCGCCCGGTGCGAAGAAAACCAAGACGACTTTTTTCAAGGCGGAACGGTTCGTGGAAAAGCCGAATTTTGAAACGGCGCTGGAATACGTCAACAGCGGGCAGTATCGCTGGAATGCGGGAATGTTCGTCTGGAGTTTCATCACGGTCACGAACGGTTTGGAAAAACATCAGCCGGAAATGTTCGCCGCGTGCCAGCGCTGGTTCAAAGTCGCGAACAATTCCGCGAAGCTCGCGAAAGTGCTGGCGAAGGAATATCCCGACATCAAAAAAATCTCGATAGATTTCGCCCTGATGGAAAAGGCGCAGAATGTCATCGTGGCCGACGGCGCGTTTGAATGGGACGATCTTGGCGCGTGGCCGGCGCTGGCGAGGCACGTTAAACAGGACGCCGAAGGCAATGCCGCCGTCGCGGATTTCATTCACATGGACGCGGCGCGGAACATCATCTACGACGCGCGGACGAAAAATAGGACGCCCATTGCCGTGGTCGGCCTGCGCGATTCGATTCTGGTGCAGACGGACGATGCGGTCCTGCTTGCGCACAAATCACAGGCGCAGAAAATCAAGGAGCTGGTCAGAAAGCTCGCGGAAAATCCGAAACTAAAAAAGCTGGTCTGACCGCCCGCTTCCGGCGAGATTCAGGTTCGCAGCTTCGGTTTTTTCGCTCAAAGCCGGATTGATGAGAGCAACCTTTCGGGCGCGGTTTTGTTTAATTGCTTAAATGCCAAACACGAAGTGGCGTTGGCCCGGCTGATGTGCGAACTTGCAGCCAACGATTTCAACCAGAAAATACTTATGGCCCAGGCAATCATGGATCCGGAAAAGGTGCGGCGGTTCGCCGAGGAACTACAGCGCTTCAGCACCGACATTGAAAACCGGATGACGATGCTACACGCGCGTTTCACGGCGCTGGGCGATTCCTGGCAGGATCAGGAACACGAGAAATTTTCCGAGGAATTCCGGCAGGCGCTCAAGGCGTTGAAAAAATTCACCGAATCCACCAAAGTTCACTCGCCGTATCTGCTGCGCAAAGCCCAGCGCATCGAAGAATATCTTAACCAGCGTTAAAAATGGGAACATTCAACATCCAACGAGAGTTCGCGGGAAGTTCACTTCGGCGTTCGGAGTTGAATGTTGAATGTTGAATGTTGAATGTTTCTCCACCATGCCCGGCCAAGCCCAAATCACCTCAATCGAAGCCCTGGAAGCCTTCCGCGCGGACTTGATTGTATTCTTAAGTCAGATGCAGCCGGCCATTGACGAAGTGGGCGGCGAGATGACGCGCATGAAATCTTGGCTGCAAAATGAGCAGCGGCAGTTTTGGGAAAACCAGATGCGCCTGCGCCGCCGCAAGCTTGAAGAAGCGCAGGCGGAACTGTTCAACACCCGGCTTTCCAGTCTTCAAGTGTCTTCGTCATTGCAACAGATGGTGGTGCAAAAAGCCCAGCGCGCCGTTCAGGAGGCCGAACACAAACTGTCGCTCCTGAAAAAATGGGACCGCGATTTGGAAAACCTGGCCAGTCCGCTGCTGAAACTGGTGGAGCAATTGCAAGGATTTTTGAGCAGCGACATGGCACACGCCGTCATTTGCCTCACGCAGGCGGTTCAGGCCGTGGAAGCTTATATGGCTGTTCATTCCCCCGGTTCATCAACGACCATTCCATCCGCAGGCGAAATCAAAACCACATCATGAATTTGAATGGCAACAAAAGCCGGCTGACCGGTCTTAGCCGCGAGATTTCCCTCCGCTGGGCGGACACGAAAAATCACTGGCGCGACGCCCGGAGCGCGGAATTTGAGCAGCGGTTCATGCAGGAACTGCTGCCGCGCGTGAACAAGGCGGGCGCCGCCATCGAAAAACTGGATGAACTCTTCAAGCGAATCAGGAAAAACTGTGAATAATCTGCCGGGGAGCAAAGATTTGCTGGTGCAGTTGGACGCACTGAAAAGCGTCGTGCAGGAATTTGCCGCGCGCGAGCAAAAGTTGAACACCGCGTTCCACGCCGGAACGGCCAAGGAAAACGACACCTTCGCCGCCAGGGAACAACAGCAGGCCGTTGCTGCATCCGAACGAATGGCTGCGGCGGCGGACGATTTTGCGGCGGCAAAAAACAGTTTGCAATCCCGGTTCGAGCAGCGGAAAGCACGGATTGATCGTGCCTATTATCGCGTCCGGGAAAAGTGGTCTTCTGAAATCACTGCGCAAGAAGAGGAATGCAATGATCAGACGCAGCAAGGTCTGACGGAGACGGAGCAGCAGCGCGACGCGGCGCTGGTCCAGGCCGCAACGAACCTGGAAAATTTCCAGCAACGGCTGGCCCAAAGCAACGGTGACTTTGTTCAACTGGAAAAAACGGTGCGCCGCGCATTTGGCGGCTGCGGCAAATTTCGCCGGCGGCTCAATGCGCCCGGCCCGGCGGCGAATTTTCCGGGCGACGGCAATCAATTGCTGGATGAATTTCAGCGTGTCTCTGAAAAAATCAAAACGGATTTGGTCCGTTTCAAAAAAATTCCGCTGCCGCAGATCTTCCGCTTCATCCCAGTCTGGCTCGCAAGTGTGGTGTTGCTGGGGATTGCCGTGGCCAGCCCGGTGCTGCGGCATTTTCACCACGATGTCATTCCGACTCAATTCGCAATCATCGCACTGGTCGCGCTGGCGGTCGTGCTGGTCGTTTATTTTATCGCGCTGCGCACCGGCGGTCCGCTGGCCGCGATGATTGCGGGCGAATTTATCCGGGCGCGACGGCTGTTGGAATCCAGCCCGGACGCGGCGGGCGCGCATCACCAACTCGAACTGGAGCGGATTGAGCAGGAATTTCAAGCGGCGAAAAACGCGCTGAATCAGGATTGGAAACACGCCACGAAAGAAATTGCGAGCCGCCGCAACAGCCATCCGGCTGAACTGGACGACCAACTGGCGCGGCTCAATCAAAACAACGAGCGCTTTAATAAAGCTGAACTTCAACGGCTCGAATCCGCGCACGCGGAATCCGTTGCCCGGTTGCGTTCGGAATCCGAAGACCAAACGAAACAACTCGCCGAAGCGCGTCAAGCCAGGCTGGTCGCGCTGGAAAATGTTTCTCAAGATGGCTGGCAAAAACTGGAGGCCGAATGGCAAAGCCGCGTGCTGCCGTTGTGTGAAACTTTGCAGACGGCCACCGCGACGGCGGAGAAATTTTTCCCCGACTGGCCGACGATTGAGCGGAATGGCTGGACGCCGCCGCCGGAATTTATCAACGCGGCGAAATTTGCGCGGCTGGAAGTGGACACCGATCAATTTATTGGCAACGTGCCGAAAGACAAACTGCTCGCGCTGCCCTTGCCGCCGGTTTTTTCCCTGCCGCTGCTGCTGACGCATCCGCACCAGGGTTCGTTGCTTTTTGAAACCGGCAAGGACGGCGGCGGCGAGGCGGTCGGCGCGATCAACAACACCATTTTGCGGCTGTTCGCCACCACGCCGCCGGGCCGGCTGGCTTTCACTATTTTCGACCCGGTCGGGCTGGGCCAAAATTTCGCCGCGATGATGCACCTGGCGGATTACGAGGCGAACCAAATCAACAGCCGCATCTGGACGCAGTCGGCGCAGTTCGAGGAAAAGCTCGCGGAACTCAACGAGCACATGGAAAAAATCATCCAGATGTATCTGCGCAACGAATACGCGACCATCACGGAATACAACGCGGAGGCCGGGAGCATCGCGGAGAAATATCATTTCCTCGTCATCGCCTCGTTCCCGGTGAATTTCAGCGACACGGCGGCGAAGCGCTTGCGGAACATCGCCGCGAACGGCGCGCGTTGCGGCGTGTTCACGCTCATTCAGTGGGACCAGCGCAACGCCGCGCCGCAGGATTTTGTGCCGGACGAGCTTCGCAGAAACAGCGTCGGCCTGACGCGCACGGAAAAAGGTTTTGAATTGTCCGGCTGGCGCGCGGCGGGAACCAAGGTGATTTTGGACGAGCTGCCGTCGGCGGAATTCACCACGAAATTGCTGCATCAAATCGGGGACGCGGGCAAGGATTCCAATCGCGTGGAAGTGCCGTTCGACCAGATCGCT
Organism: Verrucomicrobiia bacterium; assembly: GCA_036511615.1. GTDB lineage: Bacteria > Verrucomicrobiota > Verrucomicrobiia > Limisphaerales > UBA11358 > UBA11358. The sequence continues at coordinate 13,991 of DATCBW010000126.1, forward strand.
CCGGCCGAGGCGGATTTCTGGACGGACGAGACCAGTTTGGAATTGCGCGTGCCCATCGGACGTTCCGGCGCGACCAAGCTGCAATACCTTGCCATCGGCCGCGACACGCGCCAGCACGCGCTGATTGCCGGCAAGACCGGTTCCGGCAAATCCACTCTGTTTCACATCATCATCACGAACCTCGCGCTGCATTGCAGCCCGGAGCAGGTGGAATTTTATCTCGTGGACTTCAAGAAAGGCGTCGAGTTCAAGTGCTATGGCAATCATCGTCTGCCGCACGCGAAAGTCGTGGCCATCGAAAGCGACCGCGCATTTGGTTTGAGCGTGCTGCAGCGCGTGGACGACGAACTGCGCCGGCGCGGCGACCTGTTTCGCAAATATGGCGCGCAGGACGTTGCCGGTTACAAACGGGCCACCGCTTCACAATCGGAAGGCGAACCGATGCCTCGCGTTCTTTTGATGATTGACGAATTCCAGGAATTTTTCACGGAGGAAGACCGCGTTTCGCAGAACGCGGCGGTGTTGCTGGACCGCATCGTGCGGCAGGGCCGCGCGTTTGGCATTCACGTCATCCTCGGCTCGCAGACGCTCGGCGGCGCTTACACGCTGGCGCGTGCGACGATTGGCCAGATGGTCATCCGCATCGCGCTCCAGTGCAACGAAGCCGACGCGTATTTAATCATGGATCAGGACAATCCCGCGCCGCGCTTGCTCTCGCGTCCCGGCGAAGGCATTTACAACGACACCGCCGGTTCCATTGAAGGCAACTCGCCGTTTCAGGCCGTCTGGCTTCCCGACCGGATGCGCGAAGATTATCTCGCCAAAATCCGCGCGCGGGCCGATGCCGCGCCGCGCGAATATCCCGGCCCGATTGTGTTTGAAGGCAACGCGCCGGCGGACGTGCGGGAAAATCTGCCCTTGCGCGACGCATTGAAAAATGTCGGCGAAACGGTGTCGCCCGCGCGCATCTGGCTGGGTGCGCCAAATTCCATCAAAGGCCCGACTGAAGCAATTTTCCGCCGGCAAAGCGCGGCGAACCTGCTTGTCGTCGGCCAGAGCGATGAACGGGTGCTGACCATTCTGGTCGTTGCGCTCGTGGCGCTGGCGGCGCAACATTCCAAGGACGGCGCGCAGTTCTTTGTTTTCCACAACGTGCCGGCGGAAATTCCGCAACTGGAATTTTTTCAACGCATCCTTCAGGCCGTTCCGCAGTCGGTCACGCAGGCGGGCAATGGCAATCTTGCCGAAGTGATGGTAACCTTGTCGGCGGAATTGAAACGCCGGCAGGAAGCCGAAACCGCCGGGCCGGAAATTTTCATGTTCATTCACGACCTGCAAAATTTCAAGAAGCTGCGGCAGGAGGACGAATTCAGTTTTTCCTCCAGTTCCACAGAAGCTTCGCCCGCCGCCACGCTGCTCGAACTCATCACCGAAGGCCCGGCGCGTGGCATTCACGTTATTCTTACCTGCGATTCTTACAGCAACCTGAACCGATTTCTCGGACGAAAGGCGCTGGGTGAAATCGAAATGCGCGTGGCGTTCCAGATGAGCGCGGGCGATTCCGCGAGCCTGATTGACGCGCCGGACGCCGCCACGCTCGGCCTGCATCGCGCCGTGCTGTTCAACGAACGCGAAGGGTTGCTGGAAACTTTCCGTCCCTACGCGCTGCCCGGAAATGACTGGATGGAAGGAGTCACGAAACAACTGACGGCTGATGCGAGATTGAAGAAATTGGTTTAGCCGCAAAGGTTGTCCATAGGTTTTGATGAACATTCGTTAACCGTGATCGAAGGATTGAATTTTGATTCGCCGGGCATGGATTTTTGATTTAATAGCCGTATAGGCACCGTTCAAGGTTTCCAAGCCGGCATAAAATTACATTGCGATGAAAAATATTCTTAAGAAGAGCAAGGTGCCGGTGCTGATACTGGCTGGCGCATACATCCTCGCCTTTGTCGTCGTCCACCGTTCGTCATCACTCCGACATCCCGCCGGGAATTTATTGTATTGGTATTACAGCGACAACCCGGTCATTGAAAACATTGAATTCTACGGGTTTTGGCCTTTGCGTCAGATTGGCTATCACATTCCCGGTTTTGAAGCTCGTCACAACTTGGAAAGAAGAAAACCGGTTCTCGACTCTGACAACAATTCAGGTTCACTGTCGGCCAATAGCGACTGAATCCGCGACATTCGAGTGCGGATTTTCTTGAAAAGCGAACGGCTGGATGAAAAAGCGGTTTAAGAATTCATGGTTTTGGCGCAGCGGCTGTCCCACCGGATCAGCCAAAGCCCGCCAGATAGGCTTGTTGCGGCGTGCCCAGAAAGCGGCCGCCGCCACCGGCTGTCCCATAGGCTTCCAAGAGGCT
>DATCBW010000127.1:0-8943 GCA_036511615.1 Verrucomicrobiia bacterium
TGTAACCGCGCTTTCCATCGCGCGACTCGTGCCGGTGCCGCCCGCGAATTACGTCGGCGGAGAAATTTTGTTGAACGGGCGTGACACTTTGAAAATGTCCGCGCGCGAGCTGCAACGGATTCGCGGCGGCGTGGTCAGCTACGTTTTTCAAGACCCGGGCGCATCGTTGAATCCCGTTTTCCGCATCGGCAACCAGATCAAGGAATCGCTCAAGCTGCACAAGCCGGAAAAAGCGAACGACGCCGAAGTCATCCGCCTGCTGAAACTCGTCGGCATTCCCGCGCCGGAATCGCGCATCAAAAATTATCCGTTCGAGATGTCCGGCGGTATGCAGCAGCGCGTGATGATCGCGATGGCGCTGGCGAGCGAGCCGAAGCTGCTCGTCGCCGACGAACCGACCACCGCGCTCGACGTGACGATTCAGGCGCAGATCCTGGATTTGTTGAGCGAACTCAAGCAGCGGCTCGGCATGGCGATTTTGCTCATCACGCACAACCTCGGCATCGTGGGCGACATGGCCGACCGCGTGGCCGTGATGTATGCCGGGCAGATCGTCGAGCTGTCGCCCGCGCGCGAACTCCTGCGCCGCCCGCTGCATCCCTACACCCGCGCGCTGATGAATTCCGTGCCGAAACTGCGCGGCGACGCCGACCGCCTCTCGGCCATTCCCGGCAACGTCCCGCGCATCGGCAATTTCCCGCCCGGCTGCCGTTTCGCCCCGCGCTGCCCGATTGCCAGGCCGGAATGTTCCGAAAAAATTCCCGAACTGATCGAAGTCGAACCCGGACGTTTCGTGAGATGTCCGTTTTGGAAAAATGTATGAGTTCTCAGGCAAGCGTGCGGAACCGCCGCCGACCGCCGCCGCCCTGAATTCTTCGCCCGCAATTCCGATTTTGAAAACAGCCGTTCCGTTTGCAAAACCCGCCGCTCCCGCATCAAAGCCAATTCCTCGCCATTTGACAAAAACTCCTCGGTTTTTGACAACCGCTCCTCCGGTTGAAAATCCGCTCCTCGGTTTTCGCCAGCCGCTCCTCGGAATTCGACCGCTTCTCCTCCGGTTTGGCAATGGCTCCTCGGCTGTGAAACGCCATTCCTCCGAATGGCAGGCTGTTCCTCCGTTTTGAACGGCGCTCCTCCCGGCTAAAACCGCCTCCTCCGACCGTAAAAACCGCTCCTCCGGTCTGTTTTTATGCAGTGCCAGCTTTGCAACCGGCTGCTCTATAGCAATTTGTGATAAATCCGGCTAAAAATCCTGAAAACGCCCGCCAAAGTCCGCTCCAGTCTCAAGATTTGGCTCGCCACCAGCCGCAGCTCAACCAGAATGTTCCGAAAAAATTCCCGAACTGCTCGAAGTCGAACCCGGACGTTTCGTGAGATGTCCGTTTTGGAATAAATAAAAACAACCCAATCAACTAGGCACGAAGTTCTTGATTTATGCGGTAAAACGTGGTATTCATCACTATCATAAGTGATAAGGTTGCCTAGCGGTCTGGTCGGTCGGGTTGGAATCGGCCCGTTGCAGATTTGGACTCCACAACTTCGACCAACTAGGTCTTAATCCCCGGCGTGTTGATACCACGTCCGGGGAAATTTTTTCAAAAGATGGTTCATTTTATTCAGTCGGCGTAGATTTTTCCCCATCTGCAACAACCAAAAGTTGAAATCCGAGCCAAGCCTGTATTCGTTTCAATTCAGATTCTGAAACACTCGGCGGAGCTTGAATAACAATCTTACGCCCCTTTTTGGGATCAAGTATTAGTGTGAAACCCTGAAGCGGAGGATTTTTGTCGTCATCCAATGGCGGCGGTGGCGGTGGCGGATCATTCAAATTATTTTCAACCGTCCTTTGTGAAACTGCTCCCAATGTTCCGTCTGGCGTTAGAAAACCTGCTGTTTTTATAGAACTAGCAAAAGCGCGAGCGCAAAGACTCGCTCCTGGTTTTGTAAGTGAGAATTTTCGCATGAATCCGTTCGCGACAATTTCTAAATTAATTCGTTTCCCTTGATGGCTTTGAATTAACTCCGCATAAGCAGGTATGCCCATAATCGAATCAGTTAATGCTTTGCTCTTGGCATCCTCCGAATCTGGCTTTAAGTAATCCAAAGCTAATTTAGTAAGCTCTGCCCTTTGAGAAGATAGAAGTTTGAAAAGTCTTGCCGCAACCATTCGGCGGTAAAACGGAGTAGATGATGGGCTGGCATATCCACAACCTTTCGCAACTTCCGGCATAGATGCTGTTTCAAGAGCCTTTTCGTGGATGTCCGTGACAAGCTTCAAGGCTTCTTCTAAATCAAACATCGGCAAATCCGAGGTGTAATCCTTGAGCGCCTGTTTTCCAGTAGGCTTTTTATTCGAGTCAGTTTCATTCATAACAAAACCAGAATAACGGTAGCTTAACAAAATGTCAAGCGTAAATCGCCAATTTTATCGCCTTAATAAATACACCACAAATCAGCTCGCTAAAATCGAATTATATCGTTTGTTATCAACATATAATTCACATTATAGGCACTCATTAAATTAAATCTAAATAGATTAAAATAAAACTGTTTTCTATTTTATTGTTAAAAATTGCAGGCCGTTTTCAAAAAACTTTTATCCAAAATAGCGCAATTTTGCAAAATCCATTTGGGACTTTTGCTCCGCGCCTTTGCGTCTTTGCGGTAAATTCCGCGTGTTCAAGCTCCGCTAGGAGCGAAATCTTTGTAGAAAATTTCCCCAATTGCGAAAAGCTCCGTAGGAGCGGCATCGTCTGAAAATTATTTCGCCGGAATATGCCTCTCCTGTCCGCCTTCGCCTCCGGCTGCGGCGCGACCAAGACGGAGCTGAAAACATTTTGATTTTTGTTGCTACAAATATGCCGCGCCCACGGCGCTGGACGAAATCCAGTTCTGCCGCATTGACGCCAAACCGCATTGCGCTTAATTTTCCAGCATGAGCACGGTTGCTGAAATCATTTTCCAAGTCACGCCTTGCGCGGAAACCGGCGGCTACGTCGCGCGCTGGGACGCGCCGCGCGACGGTGGCGGCATCACCACGCAGGGAGATTCGTTCGCAGAACTGGACGCGATGATCGCCGATGCCGTCGGCGGTTACTTCGAGCCGAAGCAACGGCCCAAGCGCATCCGCCTGCATTTTTCCCAAGACCCGATTCTCGCCGTCGCGTGAAAATTCCGCGCGATGTCAACGGCGTTGAAGCAGTTCGCGCCTTGAAACGTCTCGGCTTCGTCCAGCTTCGCCAGACCGGCTCGCATCTCATTCTTCGCAAAGACAGCCGCACGGTGGTCGTGCCGCAGCACAAACCAATTAAACCCGGCACGCTGAAAGGCGTCATCGAACAGGCGGGATTAACGCTGGAAGAATTCGTAGAGGAACTTTGAACTTTGCCGCATTGACGCCAAACCGCGTTGCGCTTAATTTTCCAGCATGAGCACGGTTGCTGAAATTTACACTGCGATTCAAGAGCTTTCGCTGCAAGAGCGCTGCGAATTGGAAGCGTTGCTGCATCCGTTCGAGGACGACGATTGGGACAAGCAAATGAAACGCGATGCCGCCGCCGGCAAGTTCGACAAGCTCGTGGCTCAAGCGGACGACGACTTTGCCAAAGGAAAACTTCGGGACTTCCCGTGATTTCTCCGCTCGTTCCTGCTTTCCTCATTTAATTTCGCCCGTGAATCCCTGCTGCCGCAGGGCCTCGAACAAAACCAGCGCGACGCAGTTGGACAGGTTCAGCGAACGCGATTGCGCGTTGAACATCGGAATCCGCAGCCAGTTTTCGCGGTGCTGCTCCAGCAATTGTTTCGGCAGGCCCGCCGTCTCGCGGCCGAAGACCAGATAATCGTCCGCCGCAAATTTCGCCTCGCTGTAATTCTTCGCGCCGTTCGATTCGATGAACCACAGCCGCGCGGTGGCCGGAATTTTTTCCGCGAACGCCGTCCAGTTCTGCCAGCGATGCCACTCGACCTGCTGCCAGTAATCCATGCCGGCGCGCTTGAGCTGCGAATCGTCGAGCTTGAAACCGAACGGCTCGATGAGATGCAGCACGGATTTCGTGGCGGCGCACAGCCGCGCCACGTTGCCCGTGTTCGGTGGGATTTCCGGTTCAACCAGGACGATGTTCATTTTGATTTTGTAGCAGCCGAGGTGACGAGGCTCATTCTAAATTTTTGTTGGGAGCCTCCTCACGCCGGCTGCTACGCGACTTGGAATAAAAGACTTTCCACAGCACCAATCCATGCGCCGGTGCGGTCATGCCGGCGGCGCGGCGGTCGCGGCTGACGAGAATGTCTCCTGCTTTTTCCAATGGGATTTTTCCGTGACCGACTTGCACCAGCGTCCCGACGATGCCCCGGCACATCTTGTAGAGAAACCCGTCGCCTTCGATGATGAACGTCAGTTGCGGGCCGGATTTTTTGAGGTCGCAACGGGTGAGCGTGCGCACGTTGGATTTCATTTCATAACTGCGCGTGCCGGCGAACGATTTGAAATCGTGCCTGCCCAAAAATAATTTTGCCGCCGCGCGCATTTTGGTCAAATCCAGCTTCACCGGAAAATGCCACGCGCGGTTTTGCAGCAGAGGATTCATCACCGGATGATTCCAGACGAAGTAACGATACTGTTTGCCCGTCGCATCAAAGCGCGCGTGAAATTTCTCCGGCACGCGAGCCGCCGACAGCACGCGGATGTCGGCGGGCAAAAACGCATTCAGCGCGAGCGCCAGCCGGCCGACGGGCATCTTGAATTCCGCCCGCAGAATCTCCACATGCGCCACCATGCCGAGCGAGTGGACGCCGGTGTCCGTGCGGCTGGAACTGTGCAATGGCGGTGCGCTTGGAAAATACCGCGCCAGCACGGCCTCAACCTTTTCCTGCACGCCGGTGCCGATTTTCTGGACCTGCCAGCCCTGGTAGGCCGTGCCGTCGTAGGCGATGATCAATTTGAATTTTAACGTGTTCACATTTTCGGAGGGACGAGTTCCACGAGTCCCAACTTGCAGTTTTGTTTTCAAGGGACTTGTGGAACTCGTCCCTCCGAATGAAATTAAATTCCATCCAAATAACTCTGCAACAAAATCGCCGCCGCCATCTTGTCCACTTTCTCTTTGCGCTGGTCACGGCGCACGCCGCCTTGGATCAGAATCCGGTTGGCCTGTGAACTCGTCAAACGTTCGTCCCACAGCTTGATCGGAACGGTGACGGCCGTTTTCAGGACGCCGACAAAGGTTTGAACTTTTTCCGCCGCCGGGCCATAGCTGCCGTCCATGTTGCGCGGCAGGCCGATCAGGACGAGGTCAATCTCCTTCTCGACGAGGATTTTTTTCAGCCGCACCAGAAAATCCGCGAACGGCTCGGCGAGGATATATTCCAGCGGCTGCGCGATGGTTTTGGTTTCGTCGCTTACGGCGACGCCGATGCGCTTGCTTCCATGATCGAGGGCGAGGATTCTCATTGCGCGCATAGTTTGCAGCAAACGCCGGAAAATTCAATGACACGAAGTTGAGGGGCGATCAATCCAATGGGATGAATTTCAATAGTCCGGGTGCCGGCCGCCCGACGGTGCGGGAGACATTTATCGCTTCCGCGTGCGGAAACCGCAAACCTGTTCAAGCCGCGATGAAAATAAAACCTTGAAGACAATTCGCGGCGAGAAAAAAGAGAATTGTTTTTTGCGACCGGCGCGCCGATGATGCGGCGCGGCTTCAAGCGGCCGTTGCCGCGTTGAATCTGATCAAGCCGTGAAACCATTTGCATGAAACTCCTTTTCTCCGAACAAAACTCCGACTACGAGCACTACCAGTTTCCCTACGCGATCTGGGCCGTGCCGGAGGACGGCGAGACACCGGCGGACATTTTCAACGCGGGCTTCCTGCCGTCGTCGCGCAATCTGGACCGTTTCTATCTCTGCCGCCAGGTGCGCGTCAGTCTGGCGAAGTTCAAACCGTCGTCCGAGAACCGGCGGATTTTGCGCAAGGGTGCGGGCGTGGAAGTGAAGCTCGTGCCGCGCGAGAAATACGATTATACGCTGGAACGCCGCCAGTTTTTCAAGACCTACGCTGACATCAAGTTCGGCAAAGACGTGATGACCTTCGAGCGGCTCGACGCGTTGTTCGCCTCGCCCATCATCTCGCACCTGCTCGTGTTCACCGACGCGGAAAAGGGCGGCGAAGTCGGCGTGGCGACGGTGTATCTCGAAGGTCGGGAACTCGCGTTTTACTACTACGCGTTTTACGATTTGAACTACTACGCGCGCAACCTCGGCATGTTCATGATGACCTCGGCGGTGGCGTTGTTTGCCGGACGCGGCGTGAAACATCTTTGCCTCGGCACCTGCTACTCGCAGACGGCGCTTTACAAGACGCAGTTCGCGGGCGCGGAATTTTTCAACGGCTTCCGTTGGTCGGACGATTTGGACGAACTGAAATTCATCATCCAGCGCGACCAGAAGGAATTGACGCAGCATCTGCTGGAAACCGAGGCCTATCGCGATGAATTTTATCCAGGCGGCCTGGAAAAAATAACAAATGCGAGCGGCTTTCGGGTGAAGGTGAAGTGAGCATTCAAGACAATGCAAACGGACTGGACCAATCGCTTAATGCCATTCAAAACCCCGGGACGATTTTTAGCCTGAAGTTTTTCCGCGCACTTCGTGTAACTCTAAACCAAGGCTGGGTTTAGCCGACGGAAGAAGCGCGGCTTTTTCTGGACAAATTTTTTGACGGGTGCAAAGTTGAATCCATGAAAAAGACGAAGCAAAAAGGAAACAGCATCCTCTGGATTGAAGCGATTGGCTTCTCGCTGATCATCGGGCTTTCGTGGCTGACAGAGGCGATACGGATTCCGCATTTGATTTACGACGAGCCGTTCACGCCGAACTGGCATCGCGCGCTGCTGCGCACCCTCGTGGTGCTGGCGATTTGGGCGTGGGTCCATCTGGCGACACAGCGGCTGCTCAAGCGCCTGCATTACCTCGAGAAATTTCTGCGCATTTGCAGCTGGTGCCGCAAGGTCTGCGACCACGACCAGTGGCTCACGATGGAAAACTACTTCAACTCCAAATTCGCCACACAGACCTCCCACGGCATGTGCCCGGAATGTTTGAAAAAGAAAATTGAAGAACTGACGCCAAAGGAAAACCCGCCTTCCACTTCGGCGCAATGAAGCGGCAATGTGACAGCGATAATTCCGGTGTTGATTTGCTGCCACGAAGATAATACTTTTCTTGCATGGAAACCGTCACGTTAAAAATGGATCGCCGGCACATCGCGCTCTTGAAGGAACGCGCCAAGTCGCTTGGCCGTTCGCAGGCGGCGATTATGCGCGATTTGATTGATGAACATCTTGCTCCCAAAAAACGCCTTTCGCTGTATGAACGCGCCAAAGACCTTTGCGGAAGCGTGCGCGGGTCGAAAGATTTGTCCACACGGCCTTTGACCGGCTATGGCCGCGACTAAAATTCTTTTGGATGCCGGTCCGCTGGTCGGTTTTGTAAGTGACACCGACCAACATCATGCCTGGGCGTTAAAAATTTGGAACACGCTTTACCAGCCGCTATGGACTTGTGAAGCGGTTTTGTCGGAAGCCATTTTTCTTTTGCAATCGGATGGAGTCGCCATTGATTCTTTGTTGGAACTTTTTGAACGCGAACTGGTGAAAATTGATTTTAACATTTCATCTCACCAGCCGGACGTTTGGGAACTGCTGCGCAAATATGCCGACCAGCCGATGAGCGTGGCCGATGCGTGTCTTGTTCGCATGGCGGAATTGAATGACAACTGCCAGATTTTCACGACGGACAAGGATTTCAAAGTTTATCGGCGCAAAGGCAGAAGCGTCATTCCCTTGCTCGCACCCTTTTGAAACTGGCCGGAAGTTTTTCCGTGCGCGTCATGGCCGCAGAATGTCACAGGCAAAAGCTTTCTGCCACTTTCTTCTCGACATGGGATTTTTGAGGGCGTAAATATCTCCAATGACAAAGCTGATTGACGAATTAGAACTCATTTGCGGCATTACAATTGACGTAACGCCTCGTTATCCAAACAAAGAAGCGCAAAGCCGGTGTCGAACGGTAATATGGGAAGCAAAGGAGAAAGTTAATGAAAATCTGAAACAGATTTTGGAAGAGCAAGGAAGTCAAATCATGACGGAAGAAATCAAACGAAGAGTTAAAACTAATTCAAATTTTTACGTTCGCGGAGAAGTTATGGGAATAGAAGCTGAAGACGATGATTCAGATGAAATTTTCGTTTTAGAATTGGATGTGATGGGCGATCCGGGAGAATTGTATGATACGATGTCTGATCTTTTGCAGGAAGGTGCTGTGGGAAATGCAGTTTGTAAGACTTTGCGACCCGCACTCGCGAAATACCTCGAAGAGGCTGTTCCTCAATTAAAGATTGATTGGGAATTGGAACAAACAGAATACGGAGAATAGCTGCATCGCCTACATTTGCTCGACGACATCAATTCCGAGAACGTAGAGACCTTGTTTCAAAACGCGCGCCGTTAAATCGCGTAGCGGCTCCTCGGCAGAGAGCCGCAATTTAATTTCCAGAAAAAACCGGCGGTCTGCCGACACGCCGCTACGGAAAAGCGTTAAACAATCTCCACCGGACATTTTGGCAGCGCATCGAGAAAGGACTGGCCGTATTGCTTCGTCAAAATCCGGTTGTCCAAAACGACGATGATGCCCGTGTCCGTCTTCGTGCGGATCAGGCGTCCGACGCCCTGCCGGAATTTAAGGATCGCCTCGGGCAGGGAAAATTCGCCGAAGGAATTGCCGCCGCGCGCCTCGATCGCCTCAAGGCGCGCCTCGATGAGCGGATGGTCCGGCACGGCGAACGGCAGCCGCGTGATGATGACGTTGCTCAACGCCTCGCCCGGCACGTCCACGCCCTGCCAGAAACTGTCCGTGCCGAAGAGCACCGAGTCCGTGTCGTCCTTGAA
>DATCBW010000128.1:0-3092 GCA_036511615.1 Verrucomicrobiia bacterium
AGGCAAAGCGCACACCTTCATGATTGAAAGCCTGAACAACCGCATCCGCTGCCATCTGGCCCGCCTCAAACGCAAGACGCATCGCTACACCAAGTCCAAGGCAAATCTGGCCGCGAGCATCCTGCTCCTCCTCGTCCGCCAATGCGGCGGCGAACCCGTCGCCCAATCATTACCAATACCTGTTTGGCAATCCCTATTTTTCTTGTTTTTCAATGAAAAGTTGGCGCATAAAGATCGTCACGTATGTAATTATACCTTGCTTCAAAACACTGTTTTAGAAGTCTCCTAACTTTTTCCAGCCGTCCCCTGCCTGCCCGCCGCCGCCCGTGCCACGCTGCCCGCTGGCGCGTCTGAATTGCTGGCGAGATCGAAACCCCGCCCCGGTCTTGTCCAAAGCGTCAGGAAATCCTTGCACAGAGTTTGCACAAATCCCGGCCAGACTTTTGGGTTTGCACACTTTTTGCACAAGCCAGATTGCTTGCACAGAATTTGCACAGGATTTCCTGCCGCAAGTTGCCAAAAGAAGCACAATAAGCGTTGATAGCATTGGCTTTTATCTGCTAATCTATGGGCAATGAAAAGCAACGAAACACCTCCGACCGGCACGCGAGAGAACACCCATTTTAGTGGTTCTATTCCACTCGCTGGCACCAGACTTCGCCCTGCGCTGCGCTCCGGGCTTGCGGCCCGGCGAGCCGGATTGTTTTCAATTATCCGCGCATAGTAAAAATTGCTTTCAGCCGTGGCGCGGCTATTTTGGTTTCCAGAATTTTTGAGGAATTGCCAAAGCATCATGCCAGCCCACGCGGAAAAAATCCGGCTCGACAAGGAAAAGAACGGCGCGCAGCCGTGGAAATTTTTCGGCCCGTATCTCTCCGAACGCCAGTGGGGCACGGTGCGCGAGGATTATTCGCCCGGCGGCACGGCGTGGGAATACTTTCCGCACGATCACGCGCACAGCCGCGCTTACCGCTGGGGCGAGGACGGCATCGCCGGCTTCAGCGACGGCCTCCAGCGGCTCTGCCTTTCGCTCGCGCTGTGGAACGGCAAGGATCCGATCTTGAAGGAGCGCTTGTTCGGTCTCACCAACGCGGAGGGCAACCACGGCGAGGACGTGAAGGAAATTTACTACTATCTCGATGCGACGCCGACACATTCGTATCTGAAGATGCTCTACAAGTATCCGCAGCGGGAATTTCCCTACGAGCGGCTGGTCGAGGAAAATGCGCGCCGCAAGGAAGATTTGGCCCTGCCGGAATTTGAATTGCTCGATACGGGGATTTTTGACGACGACCGTTACTTCGACGTGTTCGTGGAATACGCCAAGGCCGCGCCGGAGGACATCCTGATGCGCATCACCGTCCACAATCGCGGGCCGGAAACGGCGACGGTTTCCGTCCTGCCACACCTGTGGTTTCGCAACACGTGGTCGTGGGAAAAGGATCACCCCAAGCCGAATCTCCGCGCGGTTCGCGGTGGCTCGGCGGTGGTGGTTGAACACGAGGAACTCGGCACGTTTGAATTTTCTCCCGGCGCGCTCGACGACGGAAAAATTCTGCCCGAACTGCTGTTCTGCGAAAATGAGACGAACGTCCGCCGCCTTTATGGCGAGGAAAACGCCACGGGCTTTTTCAAGGACGCGTTCCACGAACTGCTCATCGGCGACAAGGCGGACGCGGTGAATCCAAAACGCACCGGCACCAAAATGTGCGCGCATTACGAACTGGAAATTCCCGCCGGCGGCTCACGCGAAATCCGCCTGCGGCTCGCGCGCAAGTCCGCCACGAAGCCGTTCGAGGACTTTGACGCGGTGTTTTCCCAGCGCATCGCCGAGGCGGATGAATTCTACGCCGACTTGCAGCACGACCTGGCTGACGACGATTTGCGTTCCATCCAGCGGCAGGCGCTCGCGGGCATGATCTGGTCGAAACAGTTTTATCATTTCAACGTGCGGACGTGGCTGATCGGCGACCCGGCCCAGCCGACGCCGCCGACGGAACGCAAGCACGGCCGCAACTCCGACTGGTCGCACCTGAACAACGCCGACATCATTTCCATGCCGGACAAATGGGAATATCCGTGGTATGCGGCGTGGGACCTGACGTTTCACTGCATTCCGCTCGCGCTGGTGGACGCCGAGTTCGCCAAGCGCCAGCTTGATTTGCTCACGCGCGAATGGTTCATGCACCCGAACGGCCAGTTGCCCGCCTACGAATGGGCGTTCGGCGACGTGAACCCGCCGGTCCACGCGTGGGCGACATGGCGCGTGTTTCAGATGGACCGCAAACACCGCCGCGAAATTGACGAGCACGACATGGGCGACGTGGAGTTTCTCGAACGCGTCTTCCACAAGCTGCTGCTGAATTTCACCTGGTGGGTGAACCGCAAGGACACGCAGGGCCGGAACATTTTCCAGGGCGGCTTTCTCGGCCTCGACAACATCGGGGTGTTTGACCGCAGCGCACCGCTGCCCACCGGCGGCTTTATCAACCAGGCCGACGGCACGAGCTGGATGGCGATGTATTGTCTGAACCTGCTGCGCATCTCGCTCGAACTCGCGCAGCACAACCGCGTCTATGAGGACATCGCCACGAAATTCTTCGAGCATTTTTTGAGCATCGCCGCCGCCATCAACGGCATCAGCGACGGCCACGGCGCAATGCCCGACGAAGGCCTCGCGCTTTGGGACGACGTGGATGAATTTTACTACGACGAACTCTGCCTGCCCGACGGGAGAAAAGTCCCGCTCAAGGTGCGCTCCATGGTCGGCCTGGTGCCGCTGTTCGCCGTCGAGACACTTGAACCGGAACTGCTCAAGCGCCTGCCGGATTTCACCGCGCGCATGGAATGGTATCTCTCGCACCGGCCCGACCTGGCGAACCTCGTTTCGCGCTGGCAGGAGCACGGCACGGGTGAACGGCGTCTGCTGTCGCTGCTGCGCGGACATCGCATGAAGTGCCTGTTGCGCCGCGCGCTGGACGAGTCGGAATTTTTGAGCGACCACGGCGTCCGCGCCCTTTCCAAAATCCACGAAACGGAACCATATCGCCTGGATTACGGCGGCTCCGTTCACGAAGTCCGCTACTGGCCGG
>DATCBW010000129.1:0-36496 GCA_036511615.1 Verrucomicrobiia bacterium
TTGTCCCGCTGGGACGAACGCCGTGCCAAAATCATTTTGCGTTGGACGTTTGGGGCATTTGGCGTTTGAATTCCCGATGCAAAGGCAAAACCATGAAAGCCAAACGAACCCCGATTCAAATCTGGTTGCTGTGTGCGGGGATGCTGCCCGCCGTGGCGCAAGGGCAGTTCACGTTTACAACCAACAACGGCGCCATCACAATTACAGGATATACTGGTTTCGGCGGGGATGTCGTCATCCCAGACTCGACCAACGGCTACCCGATCGTCTCCATCGGAGATTCTGCGTTTGACTTCAGTCGCAACCTGACCAGCGTCACAATCCCCAATGGCGTCACCAGTATCGGGGATGCATTCGATTGGTGCACCAGCCTTAACAGTGTCGCCATTGGCAGCGGTGTCACTAATATAGGCTCAACCTACGTCATCGTTGATGTCGGCAGCGGTGTTGCCCACACCAACATATCTTCTGCGTTTTACGGTTGCACCAACCTGACTGCGATAAACGTGAACGACCAAAATTTATTTTACAGCAGCACAAATGGCGTATTATTCGACAAGAATAAAACCACACTCGTAGAATATCCAGGCGGCTTGGGCAGTGGGAGCTATTCGATTCCGGACGGCGTTGTCAATATCGTGAACGATGCGTTTCGGAACTGCGTCAGCCTGACCAATATCGTAATTCCCGAAGGCGTTACCAGCATTGGGGACGCTGCGTTTTCCGGCACTGGTTTGACCAGCGTCATTATTCCCAATAGCGTCACCGGCATCGGGGAAGGCGCGTTCAGTTGTTTCTACCTGACCCATGTCACAATTGGCAGCGGGCTCGCCAGCATCGGGGACTCCGTGTTCGACGGCTGTGCCAGCCTGACCAGCATTACGATTCCCAACAACATCACGAGTATTGGACCTTCTGCGTTTGGCAGCTCCGGTCTGACCAGTATCACAATCCCCAGCAGCGTCACCAACATCGGCGACAATGCGTTTGTTGTTTGCTACAACCTGGCCAGTGCCACAATTCCCGGCAGCGTCATCAGCATCGGAGGTAATGCGTTTGGGAGCTGCCGCAGCCTGACTAGCGTAACGATTTTTAATGGTCTTATCAGTATTGGAGGCGATGCCTTTTCTGCAAGCGGTTTGACCAGTGTCACAATCCCCATGAGCGTCACCAATATCGGACCAGAGGCATTTGCCTGGTGCCCCAATCTGACGATGATAAATGTGGACGCACAAAACTCGTTCTATAGCAGCCCGGGTGGCGTTTTGTTTGACAAGAGCCTGACCAAGCTCATCCAATATCCGAGCGGATTAAACGGCGGTTATACAATTTCCAACGGCGTTACCAGCATCGCGGTGGAAGCGTTTTCTACGAGCGGCTTGACCAGTGTCACGATCCCCAATAGCGTGACCAACATCGGACACGACGCATTCATGGACACCCCGCTGACCAGCGTCACAATCCCGGGCAGTGTCAGTATCATCGAGGACGGGACTTTTGCCAACTGCACGAGTCTCACCAACCTCACAATTGGCAACGGTGTCACAAGTATTGGAATCAGCGCATTCGCTCTTTGCTCGGAGCTGACCAAAGTCGTGATCCCCAACAGCGTTATCATAATCATGGACTATGCCTTCCAAGAGTGCGACGGCCTGAACAGCGTCATCATCGGCAACAGTGTTGCTAACATCGGGGACTTCTCGTTCGGCTACTGCCCCAACCTGACAAGCGCTTATTTCTTAGGCAACTTCCCTGCCGTTGCAGGCGCTGCATTCGTCGACGACGACAATGTGACTGTCTATTATATGCCGGGAGTCACTGGATGGGACGGCACGGGTGCCGTGCTCTGGAATCCGCAGGCACAAACCGGCGATGCCAGTTTCGGCGTCAAGGCCAATCAATTTGGTTTCAATATCACGGGAACAGCAAACATCCCTATTCTGGTGGAAGCTTGCGCCAGCTTGGGCGATGCTTGGGTTCCCCTTCAAACCTTGAGCCTGACGAATGGCTCGGTTTATTTCAGCGATCCCCAATGGGCGAATTATCCCAGCCGCTTCTACCGGTTAAGCTCGCCGTGATTTCTGGCGAGTAAAAAGATTTTTCTTAAAACTTGCACCACCGGCACGGTGTTTTTCATCACGGACGATGGTTATTTGATTTCCAATTATCATGTGGTCAAGGAGGCGACGAAAGTTCGTCTGGTCACGAGCGCCGGAACGATTGATGCAAAAGTTGTTCAAGTGGATGCGGCCAATGATCTGGCTTTGTTGAAAGCAGTTGGGAAATTTTCTCCGTTGCCGATTGCAGCGAGCCGCTCGGCGCATCTGGGCGGCACGGTGGCAACGATTGGTTTTCCCGACCCGTCGTTGCAGGGATTTTCACCCCAAAAAAGGTGACGAGTGACAAGTGGCGAGTGACATGATTCACGTCACTTGTCACCCGTCACTCGTCACATTCTCGGTGGCGCTGGCCCCGTGAAATAGGTTTTCCCGGTTGTTGCAAGGCTTTGTGCTGAATTATTTCACGGGGCTGGCCCTGTGAAATAGCTTTTCCCGGTTGCTGCAAGGCTTTGCGCTGAATTATTTCACGGGGCTGGCCCCGTGAAATAGGTTTTCCCGGTTGTTGCAAGGCTTTGTGCTGAATTATTTCACGGGGCTGGCCCTGTGAAATAGCTTTTTCCGGTTGCCGCAAATCAATGCGTTGGTTTATTTCACGGGGCTGGCGGCGAGCGAGGCGTTGCCGGAGGTCTTTGCAGACGGCCACCAAGTGAATTACGCGGTGAAGAGCAGCCTGCTGTTGAGCTTCCTGGAATCGGTGCCGGAGGTGGACGCCAAGCTCAAAGCGCCGAACACGGCTGATGAGAAGTTTGAGGTGGTGGTGGAGTCGGCGCAGGACGCGGCGGTGCTGGTGCTGGTTTATTGAGCGGGCGTAGCGGCGTCCCGGCAGAGCGCCGCATTTTGAATTTAGTTTGCAGCGGTCTGCCGACACGCCGCTACGGGCAGAAGTTTGAGGAGAATCAATTCGCGTTAATTCGTGTCAAAACTTCGCGCGTTGGCGTCTTGGCGGTTCAACTTCATGGGGTGTTCACCCCATTGTCCGCAAAGGTCAAAAGGAAGAAGGTCTCCAAGACAAAATTATGGAGTCTCAAACCTATTGCAATTTACCCATGGATGTCGAAGGCTTCGATTCCCTGGCAGAGCTGGCGCTGGACTTGCGCTGGTCATGGAATCATTGCACCGATGAAATATGGCGAAAACTTGATCCCGCGCTGTGGGAACTCACGCAAAACCCCTGGGTGGTTCTGCAAACTGTCTCCAAAGACAAACTCAAGGGTGTGCTGGGCGATTCCATCTTCCGAAAAAAAATTGACGAGTTGCTGCAAGCCAAGCGGCAGTCGGCGGAAGCACCCGCGTGGTTTCAGAAAAACCATCCGCAGTCGTCCTTGAAGTGCGTCGCCTATTTCAGCATGGAATACATGTTGAGCGAGGCGCTGCCGATTTACTCTGGTGGATTGGGAAATGTCGCGGGCGATCAACTCAAAGCTGCGAGCGATCTCGGCGTGCCGGTCGTCGGCGTGGGACTGCTCTATCAGCAAGGTTATTTTCGCCAGGTGATTGACAAGGACGGAGCGCAACAGGCGCTTTACCCGTATAACGACCCCGGACAGTTGCCAATCACGCCGCTGCGCCAGCCGAATGGCGAATGGTTGCGTTTGGAAATCGCGTTGCCCGGTTACTCGGTCTGGCTGCGCGCGTGGCAGGTGCAAGTGGGTCGGGTGAAACTTTATCTGCTGGACAGCAATGACGCGGCGAACTTTCCGGCGCATCGCGGCATCACCAGCGAGTTATACGGTGGCGGACCGGAATTGCGCCTCAAACAGGAAATGTTGCTGGGCATCGGCGGCTGGCGATTGCTCGCGGCCCTCGGCATCAAGCCGGATGTCTGTCATTTGAATGAAGGTCACGCGGCTTTTGCGGTATTGGAACGCGCGCGGAGTTTCATGCAGGAAATTAAGCAGCCATTTGAAGTGGCTCTGGCCGCCACTCGTGCTGGAAATCTTTTTACCACCCACACGGCGGTGGCTGCGGGCTTTGATCGTTTCACTCCGGCGCTCATCGAGCAATACCTCGGCGGTTATGCGGAGAAAAAACTTGGAATTTCGCTCCACGACTTGCTGGCCTTGGGCCGCGAGAATTCAAATGACGCAACAGAAAGTTTTAACATGGCCTATCTGGCCATTCGTGGAAGCGGTTCGGTGAATGGTGTGAGCCGTTTGCATGGAAAAGTCAGCCGGCATCTATTCGAGTCGCTTTTTCCGCACTGGCCGGAGGATGAAGTGCCGGTCGGCCATGTGACGAACGGAGTTCATATGCCGACTTGGGATTCTGCGGCAGCCGATGAACTCTGGACGAAGGCTTGTGGTAAAGACCGCTGGCTGGGGAAGTCGGAAACTTTGGAGCAGGACATTCGCCGCATTTCCGACGACACCCTTTGGGAATTTCGTCTCGCCACCAGCAAGTCGCTGGTGGAATACGCCCGTGAACGCCTGGCCCGACATTATGCCGCCGCAGGAGCGTCGTCCGAGACGGTTGAATATGCCAAACATTTATTTGATCCCAACGCATTGACATTAGGTTTTGCGCGGCGCTTTGCGACCTACAAAAGACCCAATCTTTTGCTGCACGACCCGGAGCGACTGCTGCGTTTGTTATCCAATCCGCAACGCCCGGTGCAACTCATCATTGCAGGCAAAGCTCATCCGGCGGACTTGGCGGGACAAGCATTGATTCAGAAATGGATTCAGTTCATCCGCCGACCCGATGTCCGACCTCACGCAATTTTCTTGAGCGACTACGATATGCACTTGACCGGACGTTTGGTGCAGGGCGTGGATGTCTGGCTCAACACGCCACGGCGACCTTGGGAAGCTTGCGGCACGAGCGGCATGAAAGTGCTCGTCAACGGCGGCATCAATCTTTCGGAATTGGACGGCTGGTGGGCCGAAGCGTATGTCCCGAATTTGGGCTGGGCGCTGGGCGACGGTCAGGAGCATGGCAGCGATCCGGCTTGGGACGCGGCGGAAGCCGAGGCACTCTACGAACGACTCGAACGCGAGGTGATTCCCGAATTCTATAACCGCAATGAAAAAGGCATTCCCACGGCCTGGGTCGCGCGGATGCGGGAAAGCATGGCACGATTGACCCCGCAATTCTCCGCCAACCGCGCCGTGTGTGAATACACCGAACAACATTATCTCCCGGCGGCGATTGCCTGCCAATCGCGCGTGGCCAACAAAGGCGCAGTCGGGAAGCAAATGGTGGATTGGCGTCACAGTTTGGATCAGAAATGGGCCACGCTGAACTTCGGCGCAGTGAAAGTAGAGACACGCGACGGGAAACATATCATTGAAGTTCAAATCGGTCTCCATGGCCTCGACCCCAAGGCGGTGCGGGTGGAACTTTATGCCGACGGAATCAAAGACAGCCCTCCGGTGCGGCAGGAGATGACTTGCCTGCGTCCGGTTCCCAACCAATCAGGCGGCTACATTTACAGCGCAACCGTGCCTGCGACCCGCTCACCTGCGGATTACACGGCGCGAGTGATGCCGCACTGCGATGGAGTAGTGGTTCCCTTGGAGGACTGGCGGATTCTATGGCAACGATGACCAAATCAAATCAGGCATTTTCCCACCGGATCATCACGTCACGCCCGCAGCACTCAACTGACGCCGACGCCTGCGACATAGAAGCCGTGAAAAATTTTGACGCGAATTTCACGAATTGACGCGAATTGTGGCAAAGCCAGATGGCAGACCGAGCTTCGGTTGCGCTGACTTGAGCCGCTTGGGATTTGAGGCATTTGGGAAATGACGAAAAGGATTTGCATAGGCAAAGGCCGTGAGGCCGACTGAGCGGGCGCGAACGAGTCCACGCGCTACGGAAATTAGCCTGGGGTTGGAGGTCCGAGCCGGACTGGCGAGGAGCAACTACGCCTCGTGGATGTTGTTCGGAAGGTCGAGCGTGATGCTCATGGCTATCTTTTACACCCGTTCCGCAAATGAGTAAAGCAGCTCCTCTCACCGGCGATGAGCATAAATGCTTTGGGTTTCAGAAATTCACTTCTCAAACTTTTGGCGCACGATCTGTCTTACAAATGTTTCTGTGTTTATATACTTATTTTCCGTCCCTTTTGGAATAGAGAGTTGTTCAATAAGCTTGTAGTAAATTTGAAACGGCGTCTTTCCTTTGACAGCTCCGAAAAATTGAGCTTCTAAAAGCATCTTTGGCCAAGGAACCACCCATAAATTTTTTGAAACATCTCCTTTTAGAGGAACATTGTATTTAACAAATTCCATTGAAGTTAAGTTACGCGTTTCGTTAATGTCGCTTAAGAATTGACCACAATATGGCGTGGCGATTATTCCAATCATTTCGGCAGAATCATACCAGGCAGCAACGTCTGAAACCACAGGTCCTAAAACTGTTGCACCATGCTGAATGAAATCACCAACTGAAATCGCACCTCGAAATGCTAAATTGCCGTCCAACCCCAGAGCAATGAGATACGAAAGAAAGATTCCAACATCTGGCAAATAATCTGGCAATAAATCAGATTTCATTTCCCATGAAATTACCAGCGTATCGCCAAATGTGATGATTTGAGGAATTGTGGTTTTGTGTTTATTTCTTTCTTTAAGGTAAGAGGACACAAATCCAGCGACCAGTTCAACAATGTCTCCAATTCTTTGAACAAAGTTCGTCGACTGTTCGATTGTTGCATTCCGCACCCCAAGCGCATCAACCATCGCAACAATCCCGTATTTTTGTTTTAAGTCAGGTTCTTTTTTCATGGAGGACTTTGTTTTTGAATCTGCCGCGTGATTTCAAACGCCAAATCCAGCGCGCGTTTGGCGGATTCGCCGCTGACCATCGGAGTTTGCTGCGCGCGGACGCATTCGACAAAATGTTGCAGTTCGAGTTTGAGCGGTTCGTCCTTCGCAATCGGCACCGGCTCGCGCACGATTTTTTTTCCGCCGAACGCGCTGACGATGTTGGCGTCCTTGCCCACGCCGAGCTTGGCGACAAGGACTTTTTTCAGGAGCGAACTTTCCTTTTCGTCGTCGCGGGCGAGGCGCAAAATGTAGCCTTCCTGCACGCGGTAATCGAGCGAAATATAGCAGGGATTGGTCGGACCGCTGAAGACGCGGATCTTGCGCATCCGTTCCGGGCTGACGCGGCTGGCGGTGAGGTTGGCCACGCAGCCGTTGGCGAAACGCAGGCGCACGTTGGCGATGTCCTCGCTCTTGCTCAACACGGGAATGCCCACGCCGTCCACGCTGGTCACCGGCGATTTCACGAACGCGAGAACGACGTCGAGATCGTGAATCATCAAATCCAGCACCACGCCGATGTCGGTGCTGCGCGCGGGAAACGGCGACAGCCGGTGGCACTCGATGAAACGCGGCTCGGTGGCGATGGATTGGAGAAAAGTGAAAACGGGATTGAACCGCTCGACGTGGCCGACTTGCAGGACGCAGTTTTTCTGCTGCGCAATCTGGATCAATTCGGCGGCCTGCCCGGAACTGTCGGTCATCGGTTTCTCAACTAGAACGTGTTTGCCCTGCGCGAGCAGTTGTTTGGCGAGGTCAAAATGCGTGGTGGTGGGCGTGACAATGTTCAGCGCGTCGCTGGCGGCGGCCTCGGCGACGGAATTGAAAACGTGCAGCTTGTGTTTCTCCGCGATTTTGCGCGCGGTTTCGGCGTCCAAGTCATAAATGCCAGTGAATTCCACCTGGCCGTCGGCGTGAAGTTCAGAGTAGATGCGGGCGTGATGCTGGCCGAGCGAGCCGGTGCCGAGAACGGCGACTTTGATTTTTGCCATGCGCGGAGTCTGCCAGTGAAGGCCGGTTTCTAAAAGACGAATTGTTCCGTGCGAAGGGCGCGCGGGCAACGAAGTGAACTTTTTCTCCTTCGCAAGCTTCGCGTGCATCGCGCGACAATCTGCCAACTTTGGACTTTGAACTTTGGACTTCGGACTCATAAACTGCGCGCGTGCCAGTTCTCGCTTACATCGTCGTCGCAATAGTGGCCTATCTGCTCGGCTCGATTCCGTTCGGCTTTCTCGTGGCGAAGGCGAAGGGCATTGACATCCGCAGCGTGGGCAGCGGCAACATCGGCGCGACGAACGCCATGCGCGTGCTGGGCAAGCCGGCGGGAATTTTCGTGCTGCTGATGGATTGCACAAAAGGCTATGTCGCTTGCGTTTTAGTTCCGCCCTTGATCTGGAACTGGCTCGCGCCGCACTATTCAGGACTTTTCCAATATTTCCATGACACATCAGTTGAAAATCAGATGAAGTATTATCTGGTTGCCGGCATTTTCGCCGTTCTCGGCCACAATTACACCTGCTGGCTGAAATTCAAGGGCGGCAAGGGCATCGCCACGACCGCCGGCGTTTATCTCGCACTTGCCCCCTGGTCGGTGCTGGTGGCGCTGGTGGTTTTCATTCTCGCCGTGGCGCTGACGAGATATGTTTCCGCCGGTTCCATCGCGGCGGCGATTGCGCTGTCCGTCACGGTCTGGGTGATGCCGCCGCACAATTTGCTGCTCGGCATCGTCACGACGGCGCTCGGCCTGCTCGCAATTTACAAACACAAATCCAACATTCAACGGCTCATGGCCGGAACGGAAAACCGGCTCGGCAAAAAATCGGAGGCAACCAAATGAGAATCACCCTGCTCGGCGCGGGCGCGTGGGGAACGGCGCTCGCCAAAATCCTCCAGGAAAACGGCAACGCCGTGACGCTTTGGGACATCAATGCGCCGGCGCTCGAAGAAATCCAGCGCGGACGCAACGAGCGTTATCTGCCGGGCGTCGCGCTGCCGACGGACTGGAAGACGCAGGCGGATTTCAAAAAGGCCATCGGCGGCGCGGAGTGCGTGCTGCTGGCGATACCGTCGCAGGCGTTCCGCGAAGTTTCGGAAAAATTAAAAGGTCATCCGGGAATTTTTGTCAGTGTCACGAAAGGAATTGAATATGAAACCGGCGACACGATGAGCCGGATTCTGCGCGAGCACGCTCCGGCGAACCGGGTGGTGGCCTTGTCCGGTCCGAGTTTCGCGCGCGAAGTCGCTTTGGGAATTCCAACCACGGTGGTCTGTGCCTGTGAAAGCGATGGCACAGCCAAGACGGTGCAGGGACTTTTTCATCGCCCGGAATTCCGCATTTATCGCAGCACGGACATACTCGGCGTGGAATACGGTGGCGCGCTGAAAAACGTCATCGCCGTCGGCGCGGGCGTGAGCGACGGACTTGGCTTTGGCGACAATACGAAAGCCGGCCTCGTCACACGCGCGTTGTCGGAGATGCGGCGGCTCGGCGTGGCGTGCGGCGCGCAGCCGGAGACGTTCGCCGGCTTGAGCGGCCTCGGCGATTTGATGCTGACGTGTTTCTCCAAGCAAAGCCGCAACCGCGATTTGGGCGAGCGGCTCGGTCGCGGCGAAAGCGTGGAAACCATCCAGGCATCGCATCCAAAACTGGCGGAAGGTTATCCCACCGCGCGTTCGGCGCACCGGCTGGCGAAAGAAAAAAATGTTTCGACGCCGATCATTGACGAAGTTCACGCGATGCTTTACGAAGGAAAAAACCCGAAACAGGCCGTGCGCGATCTGATTTCGCGTTCATTCAAGGCGGAGGATTGATGGCCAGGCCCACTTCACGCCCGTGCGTCATTGCGTCCGGCTGCCAGTTTTGATTTTATATCCGCAAATGAGTGAGACACATTCCCCGGGCGACGACGCCATCCAGGGCCTGCGTGAGGCGCTGCGGGCTTCGCCGAACAACTCCGCGTTGCGGTTGCTGCTGGCGGACACGCTGCTCAACCACGGACACGGTGAAGAGGCCGAAAAAGAATTCCGCGAGGGCCTCGCGCAGTCACCCAAC
The DNA here is from genome assembly GCA_036511615.1 of Verrucomicrobiia bacterium. Classification (GTDB taxonomy): domain Bacteria; phylum Verrucomicrobiota; class Verrucomicrobiia; order Limisphaerales; family UBA11358; genus UBA11358. The sequence goes on from DATCBW010000129.1 coordinate 9,942, forward strand.
AGCCAGCCGATGAAGCTGGGTCTGGCCCGTGCGTTTTTTCAACAGGGCAAGCACAGTCACGCGCTTGTCATCCTCGAAGATTTGATCAAAGACCCGAACACGCCGCCGCGCGCCTTTTTGCTGCACGCAAAAATTCTCGCGGGCATCGGCGAAATTCAGCAGGCCGTCAGCCAATACAAACGCGCGGTGGAACTGGACCGGTCGCTCGCGGACACGGAATTTGCCGCGCGTCTAGGCATCAGCGCGACGGAAAAGGAAAGCGAAGTCGTGGACGGCAAAGTCCGCGCGGCGTGGGGTGAGGATGAAGAAACTGCGCCGAAAAGTGAAATCGAACGGCCAAAAATAAATTTCAACGATGTCGGCGGCATGGAAAAGGTGAAGGAAGAAATCCGCCTGAAAATCATCCATCCGCTGACGCACGCGGATTTGTATCAGGCTTATGGCAAGCCGATAGGTGGCGGCATTTTGATGTATGGCCCGCCGGGTTGCGGCAAAACATTTCTCGCCCGTGCGACCGCCGGCGAAATCAAGGCGGCGTTCATTGCCGTCGGCATCAACGACGTGCTCGACATGTGGATCGGCAACAGCGAGCGCAATCTGCATTCGCTGTTCGAGCAGGCGCGGCAAAACAAGCCGTGCGTTTTGTTTTTCGACGAGGTGGACGCGCTTGGCGCAAGCCGCAGCGACATGAGGCATCACGCCGGACGCCAGCTCATCAACCAGTTTCTTTCCGAAATGGACGGCGTGAAATCGTCCAATGACGGCGTGCTGTTGCTGGCCGCGACAAACGCCCCGTGGCATCTGGACGCCGCCTTCCGCCGTCCCGGACGGTTTGACCGGGTGCTGTTTGTGCCGCCGCCGGACGCCGCGGCGCGCGCTGCCATTTTGCGCCTGCAATGCAAAGGCAAACCGACGGAGGAAATTGATTTCGACCACCTCGGCAAAAAAGCGGATCAATTTTCCGGGGCGGACTTGAAAGCCGTGGTGGACGTGGCCATTGAAAGCAAGTTGCAGGAGGCCATGAAAACCGGCGTTCCCAAACCGCTCAGGACCAAAGATCTTCTCGCCGCCGCAAACACGTTGAAGCCGACAACGAAGGAATGGTTCGCAACCGCGCGCAACTACGCGCTGTATTCCAATCAAGGCGGAATTTACGACGACATTTTGCAGCACTTGAAACTGTGATGGCATGAACCCAAACCTCGAACGGGCGCTGCTGCTCTATCAGCAATCCCGACACGACCTGGCCGAAGCCGAGCTGCGTCAGTCGCTGGCCGCCGAACCGCAGGACGCCTACGCGCACGCGCTGCTGGCACTCTGCCTCGCGCACCGTGAAAAATTTCAGGAAGCCACCGATGAGGCGCGGCAGGCCGTTCATCTCGCGCCGGATTTTTCCTTCGCGCACTTCGTCCTTGCCCATGTGTTTTACGACCGCAACCGGTTTCCCGAAGCGCTGGCGGCCATCAACGAAGCCATCCGGCTGAACCCGGAAGATGCCGACCAATACGCGCTGCTGGCGAACATCCAGATGCAGGAGCGGCGCTGGCCGAGCGCCTTGAATGCCGCCGAGCAAGGCCTGCAGTTCGATCCCGAACACGTCGGCTGCACCAACCTTCGCGCAATGGCAATGGTCAAGCTTGGCCGCAAGGCGGAGGCGGGCCGGACAATTGGCGCTGCACTTTCAAAAAATCCCGACAACTCGCTCACGCACGCCAACCAAGGATGGACGCTGCTCGAAAAGGGCGATCCCAAAAAGGCGGCGGAACATTTCCGAGAGGCGCTGCGGCTCAATCCGCAAAACGAATGGGCGCGGCAGGGAATCATCGAGGCGCTCAAGGCTCGAAATATCATTTATGCGCTGATGCTGAAATATTTTTTGTGGATGTCAAAGTTCAGCCGGCGCGGACAATGGGGCATCATTCTGGCCGGCTATTTCGGCAACCGCATTCTCGCGGTCGTTGCCAGCGAGAACCCCGGTCTCGCGCCGTGGATTCTGCCGTTGCGGATTCTCTATGTCACTTTCGCTTTGATGACCTGGCTTGCGTATCCGATTTTCAACTTGCTTCTGCGGCTGAACAAATTTGGCCGGCTGGTGCTTTCGCGCGAGCAGACCATCGCGTCAAACTGGTTCGGCCTCTGCCTGCTGCTGGCGCTGGTCGGGCTGGGCGGCTGCGCGTTTCGCGGCTTCGAAAGCGCGTGGTTTATCATGGCAATCGTGTTCGGACTGTTGCTGCTGCCGGTGTCCGCCATTTTCAAATGCGCCGCCGGCTGGCCGCGCAAGGTCATGGCCGGCCTCACTGTCGGCATGGCCCTGATCGGTTTGACCGCCGTGGCGCAGTTCTTCACGGAAAGCGGTTCGCCGGACACGGCCAAAGTTTTGCTGACACTGTTCGCAGTATGCGTCGTCGCCTCGACCTGGTTTGGAAATTTCCTCGTCTCGCAACGGCCAAAGTTTTGAGCGCCTGGTTCCCGCCACATTTGGCGGCGAAACACCACCGCCCTGCCAGGAAAATTCTTTCCAGTCAGTCTTCATCGCCTGCAAAATTGCCGCGCACTTCTGCTCGATGAAAATCACCGAAGATGACGCAAATACGCCGCCGAACAAGGCATCGCCGAGGAAGAGGCGCTGAAGAAGGGGATGGAAGAAAAGTCGAGGGAGTTTGCCGAAAAAGGAAATGAGATTTACGCGAAAGCTTAAATCTGTTATCCATTTTGCATGATTCAGCCGGAACAATTGGTTGCAGGCGAATGGGCCGAATGGTATCGGCTCACGCCCGTCCAACGCTGGCTGGAAAGCGAGAAACTCTGGCAAACCTACCTCGCGCTGGGAGGCTCGCTTGATCCCGAACCCGATACGCAAAGTCCTTTCTTCGATGCGCGCGCATCGCGTCCGCGCCCTGCTCATGGGCGGACAGGCGTGCGTGTTCTACGGCGCGGCCGAGTTTAGCCGCGACACCGACCTCGCCATCGTCGCCGACGCGGTCAACCTCGCGCGGCTGCGCCAGGCGTTGGCCGAACTGCAAGCCGCCCCCATCGCCGTCCCGCCGTTCGCCGTGAAATTTCTTCGGCGCGGCCACGCCATCCAATTTCGTTGCCAGCATCCCGATGCGCTGCGGATGCGCGTGGACGTAATGTCCAAAATGCGCGGCGTGGATGCCTTCCCCAAACTCTGGCGGCGGCGCACGACCATCGAACTGCCGGATGGAACAAAGAGCGATCTGCTCTCGCTGCCCGATTTGGTGCAGGCCAAGAAAACCCAGCGCGACAAGGACTGGCCGATGATCCGGCGACTGGTTGAAGCGCATTATTTTCAGAACCGCACCAAGCCCAACCCCGCCCAGATCCGTTTCTGGCTGCAAGAACTCCGAACGCCGGAAATCCTTTTGGAACTCGCCGGACATCACGCCCTGATCAGCCGGCGTCTGGTCTCGGCGCGACCGCTGCTGGCTCATGTCGTGTCTGGCGAAACGAAGAAACTGGAGCAGGCATTGCAGGCCGAGGAAACCGCCGAACGCGCGCTGGACCGGCAATACTGGTTGCCGTTAAAGGCGGAATTGGAGAAACTGCGCCATGCCAAATGAAAACCACCGAAACCAAAAACGCCGTTGAGTTCGTGGAAAATGGCATAGCCGTTTGGTAAAAATGTCCAAACACATGGACGACATCACCAGATCTCACTACGAACAAGAATTTAAGATCGCCTTCCTCAAGGCGAAGGGTGATGCATTCCAGATCTTGTTTGAGCAGTTGATGGGAAACGCTCATCCTGCTGACTTCATTCCATGCCGACCTTGGGGCAACATCGGTGACCGCAAGAATGACGGTTATCTCCAGTCAGAACGGACGCTGTTTCAAGTTTATGCTCCGAACGAGATGAAGCCTGCGGCTGCAATCGCGAAGATTGACAAGGATTTCACCGGTGCGCTACCGCATTGGAAACAGCATTTTGACAAGTGGGTGTTCGTTCATAACGCATATGACGGATTGTCGCCCCAAATCATCAGCAAGTTATGGCTGCAGACATGGGCGTGGAGGTTTTGACGGAGGAAGAATATTTCGCGCTGCAAAAGCTGGGCGAGTTCGACACGAAGTCGTCGAGCTGGCTGAAGACGCCGGCGGATATCCGGGAACTCGGCGGCGCGATCTATGGAGATCGGCGTTACGGCCGCGTCTTCATTGGTCACAACGGCGCGGAGTCTTATTACAGCGGCCGGGGCTTCCGTGGCTCGGTCAGGGTCTGAACGCAGACACGAATTGCATGAATTCACGCGAATTCAATTGACTCGCTCGCACCCGCCGGCTGGTCCGCATCCGCGGCGTTCGCGGGTGAAGGATTGTTGAAGATGGCGAACCAGGCCGCGAGGACAGTCAGGATTCGGAAAATCATGCGGGCCGGATGACGCGGATTCAGGCGCATTTCAATCCCGCAGGTGAAACATCACCGGCTGGCGGATTGCGCTGGAGAAGAAAATCTGTCTCTCCTGATGTTTCCATCGGGAGAGACAGCCATGACCGGCGGTTACTTTTTCTTGCCGACGGCGGATTTGGCGGCGACGGCGGCGCTTTTGCTGGCTTTGGCGCTGCTGGCTTTGGCGTTTTTCTGTGAGGATTTCTTCTGGTTTGATTTTGGGGATTTATCGCCCATAATGTTTATCTTTCTTTTGAGGTTTGACTGGCCTGCGGCATGGAATTTTCTCCGCAGGAAATCACAGGATGCTTGCTGGGGCCGTCATTGTAAATGGCGGACTCGAAATCTTCGCATGAATTTTTGCCGCTTCATTCCTGCCGCCGTTCCTGAAGCACACGTTCGATGCGGCGATCGGGCACCAGCCATATCAGCGCGACGAAGATAAACAGTCCGTTGGCAATCCACACGCTCACGAACGCGAGCGGAATCGCGGCGAGATAAAGCGCGGGCGAGAGTTTTCCTTTCCAGTCTTTTCCAATCGCCGCCGCGAGCAAGGAGTTCGCACCTTGCGAGGCGATGATTCGGCGCTGCAAAATGTAATACGCGATGGCCGCCATCAGCAGCACGCAGCCATAAACCGCAACGGGCGTTGGCGCGAGATGGTTTTCTCCCATCCAGCCAGTCGTGACCGGAAAGAGCGACAGCCAGAAGAGCAGATGCAGGTTTGCCCACAAAATGCCGCCGCTGACGTGCTTGGTGGACTGGAACATATGATGATGGTTGTTCCAATAAATGCCGACGTAGATGAAGCTCAAAACGTAGCTCAAGAACACCGGCAGCAATTCCTTCAGGTCGGCGAGCTTGTCCGAGTGCGGCATTTGTTCCGTCGGATGCGGCACCTTCAATTCCAGCACCATGATGGTGATGATGATGGCGAGCACGCCGTCGCTGAAGGCTTCCAGCCGGTTCTTTTCCATGCACAAATTTAGCGGAGCCGCCAGCGCGCCGCAATCGCCGGCTAAACCCCGGGCGGGCGCGGAGTTTTGGCCGGCTGAAGCAGGTGCGCGCCTTTGAGCAGCCGGCAGAAATCTTTTTTGCTGGTGACGATCTTCGCGCCGTCCTTGCTGGCGAGGCTGGTCAGGGATTTGTATTCCACTTCGAGCCGTTCCAGCCGCACGATGCGAACATATTGCGCGTTTTTTTTCCAGACCTGGCCTTGACACAGTTTCATGGGCTGCACTATACAAGCCTGCGGCGGCCGGCGACAGGATTGTTGTTCCCAGGAAAAAACTGCCGATGATTCGACGCTTGAAACTTGAAACTTGAAATCTGAAACTCCGCCCATGCAGTTGCCCGCCGATTATCACATGCACACGCCGCTCTGCCGCCACGCGACCGGCGAACCGGTGGATTACGCCCGCCGCGCCGTGGAGCTTGGCCTGACCGAAATCGGCTTCTCCGACCATTCGCCGATGGCGCGCGACGATTTCGACAACTGGCGGATGTTCGACCGGCAACTGGATGAATACGTCGCCAAAGTCCGGCTGGCGCAAAAGGAATTTCCGCAGCTCACCATCCGGCTGGCGCTCGAAGTGGATTTTCTGCCCGGCCACGAGGATTGGATCCGCCGGCTCGCCGCGCGCCAGCCGTGGGATTATTTCATCGGCAGTGTGCATTACGTTTCCGATTCGTGGGACATTGACAATCCCGCCAAGCTCTCCGAATGGAAAAAGCGCGACGCCTTCGAGGTCTGGCGGATTTATTTCGAGCGGCTGACGCTGGCGGCGGAATCGAAATTGTTCGACATCATCGGCCACGCGGATTTGCCAAAAAAATTCGGCATCCGTCCGGCGCAGGACTGCACGCCGTTTTATGAAAAATTTCTCGCTGCCGCCGCAAAATCAAATTGCGCCATCGAACTGAACACTGCCGGTTTGCGGAAGGATTGCCGGGAAATTTATCCCGGCCCGCAAATGCTCCGGCTCGCCTTTGAAAAACACGTTCCCATCACGTTTGGTTCCGACGCCCACGCGCCGGCAGAAGTTGGGTTGAATTTCGCCGAAGCCATTGAGCTGGCACACAGTGTTGGTTACCAGCATTATTTCCAGTTTTCAAATCGCCAGCGGAAAGCGGTCCGATTTTAGCGGCCTGCCTTGGCAAATGATTCGAACAAGAGCATCCATAGCCGCTGCATTTGCTTTCAGCAATTGTGTCATCTGTTTTGGGCAATGACAATGTTTTAGCCCCTTCACAAGCCTAAATTGTGTCGGTTATTCTTACAAAACTTTGAAAGTTGCCATTTTAATAAGGGATTTGCCATTGATTCGATTGAATTCCCATGACAAATCCAAACTGAAAACGTCGGTAGCACTTACAGTTTACACTGGAAAATTTATGGAGAACAATTTATTTTTATAAATAGCAAATGTGTAATATACTGTTTTACAAAAGCTTGTAAATAAACTTGAATTGTATTCCAATGCTGGACCGGAAATTGCTTTTATATTGAAAAGTGAATTTGTCATCCATTAACTATCAGGCAAAAAACAAACATTCGAGTATGAAAAAAAATATATTGATTGGTATTGCGGTCAGCATTGCAAGTTTGGCACAAGCGGTTACAATTACCAGTAATACTTCTTTTAGCGCACCAAACGCTTACATCATTCAGACGGCGTATACCTTGGACCCAAATCTCAACTATATTGGCGCGAGCATCACTTTTAACAACGTGACATTCACACATTCAGGCGGTGACTATACTCTCAATTACGACTTGTTGAACGGAAGCTATAAGCCGGGGACTCTTACTCCAAAAAATAATTCCGAATGGAGTGATTATTTTACAACGGCGACGGGTTCAAATGGGAAACTGCTGTATAATGCGTATATCCTCGGAGGCAAAGTGTTTTCATATCAAGGTCAAACAATACCGACTTGGACAACCGATTTTAATTCAACGGCTTTGAAGGATATCTTAAGCGACATAAAAAACAACAACGGCTACTTTGACTTGGGATTTGATCCCAATTGCGTTTATACAGTTGGTTCAATCACTGTTGATTTTACTACAACTCCTAAAACGAACATTTCAGTTCCCGATCAAGCCTCAACCATAAGTTTGTTGGGATTGTCTTTGCTTGGTTTGCTGGCACTCCGCCGCAAAGTTTGCCTCAACTAAAAACTTGGACTATTTCGAAAATCAACCAGCCAGATACGGCTGGTTGATTTTTTTCTGTTTAGCGCCATGGTGATATCAAATAATCACGGAATAATCGTTCATCACAATCTTCATTTCACACCAACTTTTAAAAGTCGGATCACTCGCTTGCTAGCTCTCGACACCTGTCAACGATTTTGAAAGACTTCACGGGTGCGGGACGTGAATTGCGAATTAGGATTTTATCAAAGTGTGATCTTGCGCTTTCTAAATTGGGGGCGAAGACAAAAATTCCTGCTCATCTGCCTCGTTCTTGCGCTGGGAACGGCGGCGCTTTACCTGCCCATCACCCAAAATGGGTTCGTGAATTTCGACGATGAAGAATACATCACCGCCAATACCCACGTCACCACTGGATTGAACTGGTCGAATTTTGTCTGGGCGTTCACGAACACCGAGGCGGCCAACTGGCATCCGCTCACCTGGCTCTCGCATCAACTGGACTGCACGCTGTTTGCAAAGAACGCGGCCGGCCATCACCTCGTCAACCTGCTCTATCACGTCGCCAACACGCTGCTCGTCTTTGTTTTTCTGCGCGGCGCGACCGGCGCGCTCTGGCGCAGCGCGTTTGTGGCGGCTTTTTTCGCATGGCATCCGCTGCACGTCGAATCCGTTGCGTGGGCTTCGGAACGCAAGGATGTGTTGAGCACGTTTTTCTTTTTGCTCACGCTGCTGGCGTATGCGCGTTTCACCAATCTGTCCAAAGTCCAAAGTCCAAAGTCCAAAGTCTTTTACCTGCTGGCGCTTGGATTTTTCGTGCTGGGACTGATGAGCAAGCCGATGGTCGTCACGCTGCCGTTTGTTCTGTTGCTGCTGGACTTCTGGCCGCTGGACCGGATTCAAATTTCAAAATTCAAAATGAAAAACCTGAAGCCGCTGCTGGTGGAAAAAATTCCGTTCTTTGCGCTGACCATTGCCGGCAGCCTGGTGACGTTTTTCGTGCAAAAAAACGGCGGCGCGGTGTGGGCGTCGAGCTGGGAACTGCGTCTGGAAAACGTCGTGTTGGCCTATGTCCGCTATGTTTCCAAGCTGTTCTGGCCGCAGGATCTCGCCATTGTCTATTCCTATCCGCACCAGTGGCCGGCGTGGCTCGCGGCGGGCGCGGCGTTGCTGCTGCTGACGTGGACGGCGCTGACGCTTTGCCGCATCCGGCAAAACCCGTATCTGCCCGTCGGCTGGTTTTGGTTTCTCGGCACGCTCGTTCCAACCATCGGCATTGTGCAGGTTGGCGCACAATCCATCGCCGACCGTTACACCTACATTCCAAGCATCGGATTTTTCATCGTGGTGGTTTGGGGCGCCAGCGATCTGGCAATTCACTGGCAGGGAAAAGGAAAATTTCTGCCCATCGCCGGCGTTCTGGCGCTCATCGGTTGCATCGGCGTGACGTCCATCCAGATCAGTTACTGGCGGAACAGCGAGACGCTTTTTCTGCACGCCATCGGGGTGACCACGGACAATTATGTCGCGGAGAACTGCCTCGGCAAGGCGTTTGAAAACGACGGCCAGAACGAACGCGCGCGGGCGCTTTACACGGACGCGGTGAAAATCGAGCCGCGCTATCCGCTGGCGCAGTTCAACCTCGCGCTCTGTCTGCTTTCATTCGGTGAAACGAACGAGGCGCTCGACCATCTGCGCGCCGCCGCCCGGCTCGAACCGCACGACCCGGACATCCAATACGATCTGGGCCTTTATTTTTCGCAGCACGGCAGCCCAGACGATGCCGTGCATACATTCGAGGCCGCGCTCGCCGACCGGCCGGATTTTCCCCAGGCGCAAACCGCGTTGGGCACGGTGCTCACGAAGCAGAAAAAATTCGTCCAGGCCGTTTCGCATTTTGCTGCGACGGTGCGGCTCAAACCGGACGACGCGGATGCGCGTTTCAATCTGGGGCTTGCCCTGCTCGACAGTCATCAGCCAGCCGAAGCCGCTGTTCAGTTCGCCGAGGAACTCCGGCTGACACCCAATGAAACCAAGGCGCACTTCCGCCTGGCGCAGGCGTTGCAACAGGATAATAAATTTGCCGACGCGGTGGCGCATTACCGCGCCGCCTTGCGGCTGACACCGGATTTTCCGGAGGCGGAAGCCGGGCTGGACCAGATTCTCGCCGCGCATCCCGAAGTGAAATCCCAGCCCTGAAACGCTGGACACGCCGCGTCCGTTTTGAAAAACTGCGCGCCCGTGAAACAAGCAATCGTCACCCTCGACATGGAAGGCGTCTTGACGCCCGAAATCTGGATCGCCGTCGCGGAGAAGACAAAGCTTTCCGAACTCCGCCGCACCACGCGCGACGAGCCGGACTACGACAAGCTCATGCGTTATCGCATCGGGATTCTGGACCAGCACGGCATCAAGCTTTCACAGATTCAGGATGTCATCGGCACGCTCCAGCCGCTGCCGGGCGCGAAGGCGTTTCTTGATGAACTCCGTTCGCTCGTCCAGGTCATCATTTTGTCCGACACCTTCGAGCAGTTTGCGCAGCCGCTGCTGAAGCAGCTCAACTGGCCCACGCTGTTCTGTCATCGTCTCGTCGTGGAAAATGACCACATCGTGAATTACCAGTTGCGTCAGCCGAATCAGAAGCAGAAATCCGTCGCCGCGCTCAAGTCGCTGAACTATCACGTCATTTCCGCCGGCGATTCCTACAACGACACCGCGATGCTCGGCGAGGCGGACATGGGCTTTCTGATCCACGCGCCGGAAAAAGTGAAGCGGGAATTTCCGCAATTCCCAGCCGTCGAATCGCACGCGGAATTGCTGGAGTTGATCAAGCGGGCGATGTGAAGCGGGCGATCTAGAGAAAAGCGGCCCACAAGACATAAAACGGTCATCAAAAATCACCGTGGACTCATTTCAGAGCGATCAAGTTGCACCGTATCAGCAGGCGTCTTCACCCAGCTCGACGACTTCGTGTCGAACTCGCCCAGCTTTTGCAGTTCGAAATATTCCTCTTCCGTCAAAACCTCGATGCCCATTTCCGCCGCCATATCCATGACGCAGTTTTTGGGTTTATGTTCCTTCCGCGAATCCAACGCTTCGCGGTCGTAGCAAAAACTGACGCGACCCTTGGGACTTTGCGCGGAACAATCAAAGAAAACGAATTCGCCCGACTTTACGCCCACCACATCCGGTTCGCCGCCGGTCCGTTCCATTTCCGCGAGCGGCCACAATTTTTCCGCATTGGCTTCCAGCCGGGCCTGCACCTTGGCCCACACCAAACCTTGGTGGCGGCCCATGTTCTTTTTAAACCGGTCTTTCAATGCGCTGAGCAGTTCTTCACGTTGTTTGGGGGACAATTCCTTTTTATTGGTCTTCATGTTGTTCGTAGGTTGGATGGCCGTCAGCGCCAGCGCTGTTTTCAACGAAGCTTCCTTCTCTTGGCTGAACTCTTTTTCGCCAGCCGCGCCCGCGCCAGTCGCACTGCTTCATGCAGCTTCTTTTGCAACTGCGCCTTCGGCAGCACGTCCGTCCAGTAGGAAGACACGCGGATGCCGGACTTCTCCAAATCAAGCAACTCCACCGTCTCGTGCCGCTGACCTGCGCAGAGAATCAGGCCGATGGGCGCTTCCTCGCCCGGTCTGCGTTCGTGACGGTCGAGCCAGCGCAGATAGAGTTCCATCTGGCCTTTGTCAGCGGGCTTGAACTCGCGCAGCTTCAGATCAATCGCCACGAGCCGCCGCAAGTGACGGTGGTAAAACAGCAGGTCAAGGTAATGGTCATCACCGTCCACCATGATGCGCTTCTGTCGTTCGAGAAACGCGAAGCCTGTGCCAAGTTCCAAGATGAACGCCTCCATCTCGCGCAGGATGGCCGCTTCGAGATCGCGCTCCGCATAGGTGTCACGCAGACCGAGAAAATCCAACACATAAGGGTCGCGGAACACGAGGTCGGGCGTGAGCCTGTCCTCCTCGCGCAACGCTGCCAGTTCCTGCCGGATGAGCTTGTCCGGCTTCTTCGACAACGCCGTGCGCTCGTAAAGCATCCCGTCAATCTTCTTCGCCAGCGTGCGCGTGCTCCAGCGCTCGATGCGGCACATCTCCGCATAGAAGTCGCGTTTCAGTTCGTCCTCCATCGGGAGGATCATCCTGAAATGCGTCCAGCCCAATTGTCGCCGCAGTGCGGCGACAATCTGTTCGTCGGGAAAAACTTCTGCGAACTGAACCATCCGGTGCAGATTCTTCGCGGTGAATCCCCGGCCAAACTCCCTTTCCAATTGTCGCCCCAGCGCGGCGACAATCCTCAATCCATACTCCGCGCGCTTCTCCTTGAGGATGTCCTTACGAATCCGGCGGCCAATGTGCCAGTAGAGCGCGACCAACCCGGAATCCACCGCCCGCGCGACCTGCTCCCGCGCCGCGAGGATGAGTCCGCGCACAAAGCCACAGCCGGAAATTTCTTAGAAAGTTTGGTAATATCTTGATTTCCCAAAATCTCAATTGAATGCTTAAACCGAAACTTCGCATACTTTTTCAGTTGAGTCAGTTCTTGGCGTTCAGCGTTAGTAACCAACATCAAGCTCTTGAACCCAGGAGAAATGCGCTGAATTCTCCTGAATAGCATATCCATGAAGCTCCTTGAGAGAGAGTATTTGACCTCAACGACACATATTCCAGGAAGGTCACGAATTCCTTGGGGAGCGATGGCGTCGTAACCGCTATACTTCGAACCTGCTTCAGGGCCAATCAGCAATTGTTTTCCAGAAGCAACGACTTCTGCTCTTATCAAGCTTAAAGCCAAGCGTTCAAAGTCAGATGCACGCCTACCCCTGAACCTGACAAGCGAACGAGTCCCGCCGCCCAAAAGTGGATCAATCACATATTGCATGACATTATGCCGTGTTAGTTGTTAGCATTTACTTTACACCTTCGCGTAAACCTCCGCGCCCTTTTCCACGAACTCCTTCGACTTTTCTTCCATCCCCTTCTTCAGCGCCTCTTCCTCGGCGATGCCTTGTTCGGCGGCGTATTTGCGGACGTCTTCGGTGATCTTCATCGAGCAGAAATGCGGGCCGCACATGGAGCAGAAGTGCGCGGTCTTGGCGCCGTCCTGCGGCAGGGTTTCGTCGTGGAATTCGCGCGCGGTCACGGGGTCGAGCGCGAGGTTGAATTGATCTTCCCAGCGGAATTCAAAGCGCGCCTTGGAGATGGCGTTGTCGCGGTATTGCGCGCCGGGATGACCCTTGGCCAGGTCCGCCGCGTGCGCCGCGATCTTGTAGGTGATGACGCCGTCTTTCACGTCCTTCTTGTTCGGCAAGCCGAGGTGTTCCTTGGGCGTGACGTAGCAGAGCAACGCGCAGCCATACCAACCGATCATCGCCGCGCCGATGCCGCTGGTGATGCGGTCGTAGCCGGGCGTGATGAACATTTTCATTTCGGGAAAAATCTTAACGCCCGGCCGCAACATTTGCAATCCAACGCTCCTTGAACATTCGATGAAAAACAAATTCCACGCGCTCAAAAAATTGTGCGCCGCGAGTCAACCGAAACCGTCCGTGCCATCAATGTGGCGTTGCCGGGGGCGGAGTTGGCGGAGTTGGCGTTGAACCGCCGCTGCCGCCACGGTCAACAATCACCCGTGCGCTCAAATAGCCCGCGTAAAATTCGGGATTGGATTTCTTGAACTTCGTCATCAGCTTGTCCAGACGATTGCGGAGAATGCTTGTGACGCTGGCGATTTTATCCGGCAACGTCGTCGTTTGACCCGCACGATCCGCGACCGCCGTGCGCGGTGCGGTTTTGATTCCATGAAATTGCGTCGTCAGAGCCGTCAACGCCGTCACGTCCGCTTGCAAGATCCCGTAATCCGCCAGCGCCGCCAGATTGGTTGTGGCCAGACCCGCGACCCGCGTTCCCGTTTCTTCCAACTCGTCATCCGAAAGTTTGTCCAAAGCCGAAAGCGTGAGTTCCACTTGTGCCGCGAGATTTGCGTCGCTGTTCACTTCCGCCAACGCCGCAAGCTGGCTGGCAATCACCAAAATCTGTTCCTCGTAATCGTGACGCACTTGCGCCTTTGCACCCGCCGCGCCGCTGACCGGCGTTTGCTGCTTGCCCGCCGAACTGTTGATGTCGGCGATGCCGTCATCCACATCAGTCACAGTGTCGCCGATGGCCTTGACGCCGTTCCAGATGGTTTTGTTTGTTCCCATGTAAGCCGATACGGTGCTAAACATGCCGGTGCGATTTAGTTGGTCTCGATTCATAGTGGTGCGGAAAGTTTGTGAATCCCTCCGCGACGTGTCAACCATCTATTTCTTACAGCCGAGCGTGTGTCCCGATTATCCGAACCGCGCTCGCCCGACTGTGAGCATCCGCCACGCAAACCGGAGCGTTGTCCGCGAGACGCCGGGCGACGATTTCCCGACCCGGAGCAACGACCGCGCAAAGCCGAGAGCCGACCGCGCCAGCCGGAGCATGTTCCGCGAGAAACCGAGCGCAGTCCGCGAGAAACCGAGCGGTCATTTCTCGACACCGAGCGCCGTCCGCGCGACCCGGAGCATGAGTTTCTTGCAACCGAGAAGCTGATTATCAGCTATTTACGCGGTTTTCCGGCAAAGGTAGCGCGGGCGTCTCGCTTACATTACAGTGAACACATGAGCGTTGGAACTTGCAAACTGTGCAAGCTAGACAAAAAACTTGCAAAGGCGCACATCATTCCACGGAGTTTCTGCCTTCGAGCTAAAGGTGACTCAAACCAGTTGCTTGAAGCTAGGCAACACGACGTTAAAGATGTCGAAGACTGGCAGAATGGCATTTGGGACGACCAAATTCTTTGTGAAACCTGTGATGGTGGCTTTTCATCATGGGATGGCTACGCGTTCGAGCTTCTTGGAAATCCGCCTGGCAACGATAAGCTTCCTCAAAATGACTCGGAGATGCTGGCTTTCATTATCAAGGACATTGATTATGGTCTGCTCAAACTTTTCATTTTAAGCGTGCTGTGGAGGGCGTCCGTGAGCAGCTTGCCTTTCTTTTCAAAAATCCAACTTGGAAAATATGAGTCCATAATTGCCGACATGATCCGAAGCCAAAACCCTGGCAGCTACGACCAATTTCCGATTGGGCTTGGCCGGTTGGTTGGCCAGCGTTATCCAAACGCCATGTTTGCGCCCTACCAACAGCGAACCCCTGAAGGGATTAACTTCAACGTGCTATTTCTCCCCTCAATCAAAATCATGGTCAAAGTGGATCAGCGCCCGCTTCCACAAATACTTGAAACGGTCGTCTTGAGGCAACAACCGGAGAATGTGGTAGTGCCAATGACCTTACACAAAAACGAAATTCTTACGCTTCACGAAGGGGCAGAGATTTTTAGGCGGTGGCGTTCTAAACGATAGCCGTCGGATTTTCTATTCTAGCGGAAACCGTTCGGAGACGAACTCATAGGCGGCACATTCCCACACCCATTGGCGACACTGTCTTGTCAGGCGCAGCCGGTGGACTGGGTCTTCTATGAATGCAACTTCCAAATCGTTGCTGGTTTGGCGGACAAGCACGAGCCGGTAGGCTTTTCCTTTCTGTCTGGCTACAGCTTCCTCGTTGCTTGTCATGGTGAATGGCTGACCGGGGTAATCAATGGATTTTACTTCGAGGAAA
Source organism: Verrucomicrobiia bacterium (assembly GCA_036511615.1). GTDB lineage: Bacteria > Verrucomicrobiota > Verrucomicrobiia > Limisphaerales > UBA11358 > UBA11358. Next base: position 25,162 of record DATCBW010000129.1, read on the forward strand.
CGTTCCTCATTATCGGGTGTGGTTGCTTCAATGTCGTAGCCAAGATTCTGACGACTAACATCCGTGGCCTGCCAACCCCGCGCCTCAAGCAGTTCCAACACTTGCTGTTCAGCAGCACGCCACGGTGTCAGGCTCAATCGTGTCGGTGTTTCAGGCGAGACTGATTCCGGCGATTGTTGAACTGGAGACGGTGAGGAATCGCTAGGGACAAGTTTTTTGGCGACTTGCGAGTTTGTCACCCCCTGCACTAATCGGTTGAGATGGGAAGGAGTGCCAGTTTTCTCTGTGACCATATCCAGAAAATCCTCCGCCAGTGGTTTTTCGCTCCGCTTCGCCTCGCTTAAAGAAACAGGAACGTCCTCGCTTGGCCAGATGCGCCAAGACTCATCTACGGACGATGCTTCAATTTGTTTTGTGGCGTGGAGATTGGCGATATGTGCTACAACTTCGGCAGCACCGGCAATAGATGGTTCGGTTTTCGTAAGCCCGGACGATAGTTCGTCAAGCTTCGCCTCTTTCGCGCCCAAGAAACGCAACAGGCTGGCAACGCCGTCCACATCTTGCAGGGCGCGTGGCACAGCTTTTATCCCTGCCGCTTTCGACAACTTCTCAAAGTCTGCCGCGTTTAACCAAACGGGGCTGAGAAACAAATCGGTGAACGTATCCTTTGCTTCGTTCTTTAATGCAGCAACGAACTCGGTTTTGAAACTGCGCCGCTGGAGCGCGACCATTCCCAAATTTGAATAAGGTATTAGTGCTGCAAACAGCTTTTCAGATTCTATCGGGGCTGTTCCATTCAGGCATTGTCCAATTAGTTCCAAAAAGAAGCGCGCCATCGTGCGGATTCCATTCAGGGTGCTTTCATCCAAGACCACCCTTGTGCGTGATGGATCGGTGCTAATGTCTCCGTTGATTTTGAATGCGAATCCAGTCGGTTCATGTGTTGGCAAGAAAGCATGGACGACCGCTTCTGGTTCGGCGAGGCGGCTGACTCCTCCTGCGTCATGCACAAAAGCAAATGCAAATCCATCACGCTCCATGACGCTCCACTTCCTGAAGCCATCCGAACTTGCCAGCCGCAAAGATTGCAGTCCTGGCGCGTCAGTCTGGCGTTGAACGGTGACAACGGTTTCGACCCTAGACTTTAGCTGCATCTGGCGCACGTTGCGGAGAAACAAAAGCGAGCTTGGATCAAAAGCGGCGAATTCCGATTCAATGCTGCTTCCGGTCAAACCGTCGAATACAAAAATTGTGTTAAAGCGGTCAGCAATCAAACGGTCGAGTTGGCTGTCAAATTCCTTGCGCTCGGCGGGCAGCAGCGAGTGCGGAATCCGAATCAACGGAACACGACTCGCCTGCGGGACATCCGCCGTTGTCCTTTGGCGCGAAAAAGTCGCTTGGAGTTCGCCGCTAATTACATGGACAGTTTTTGCCAACCCGACAACTGATTTGAAGCCGATGCCACGGAAGCCGATGGCCTCACCACGATGCTTTGAGGACGCCGCGCTACGACAGAGACTTTCAAACTCGGATTCCGTAAAGCAGTGACCGTTGTTGGCGGCAAACAGAAATCTGCCGGCGCGCAGAACTGTGAAACAAGAAGCGCCCGAGTCGTCGGCGTTCTGAAGAAGCTCAACGAAAGCTCGTGCATCGTAGCTTTCCGCGACGTATTGTTCGAGGCCAGCTAAATCCGACAGCAATGTTGGAGACTTGAGAGCCTCTTCCAGAAGTGATTTTCGGACTCGTTCAAGCATAAGAATTCAGACGCGTTGGGGATATATCCTCACCTTAACAACTTCCGCTCCAGCGTTTATATCAAGGTGGAATGCCTCAAATCCGTAAAATTTTTCGGGAGCAGACAAGTAGCATGTCCCGGTATTAACAACCCTGCCCTTTGGATCATACAAAGTGATTGCAACCTTGAGGTGCTGGCCAATCTCAAGACCCTCTCGCGGATGAATCTCGCCGCCCAACCTTATGTAGTGGTGTCCTTCAGGTGTCACGATGAATGTCGCGAGTAGAGCCTCAAATCTAACATTCTCTCGATCTTCAAGAGCGTCGAGGCGTTCGATCAGATAAGTGACATCTCCGTCATCGGGTGGCCAATTCTTCTTCTTCGGCATGGACAGATTGAATCAAAATGATTCACCGGAAGCAATTCCCACTTCGCGTCTTTGCGCCTTTGCGTTGAAAAGAACCTCACGCCTTCGCGTAAAGCTCGTTTCCCTTTTCGGCAAACTCTTTGGACTTTTCTTCCATCCCTTTTTTCAACGCTTCTTCCTCGGCGATGCCTTGCTCCGCCGCATATTTCCGCACGTCCTCCGTTATCTTCATGCTGCAAAAGTGCGGGCCGCACATGGAACAGAAATGCGCCGTCTTCGCTCCGTCTTGCGGCAGGGTTTCATCGTGGAATTCCCTGGCCGTCACCGGGTCAAGCGACAGGTTAAACTGGTCTTCCCACCTGAACTCGAATCTGGCTTTGGAAATTGCGTTGTCGCGGTATTGCGCGCCCGGATGTCCCTTCGCCAAATCCGCCGCGTGCGCCGCGATTTTGTAGGTAATCACTCCATCCTTGACATCTTTTTTGTTGGGCAATCCCAAATGCTCTTTCGGGGTCACATAACAGAGCATCGCGCAGCCATACCAACCGATCATCGCCGCGCCGATGCCGCTGGTGATGTGGTCGTAGCCGGGCGCGATGTCGGTGGTGAGCGGTCCGAGCGTGTAGAACGGGGCTTCGCCACACCATTCGAGCTGCTTGACCATGTTCTCCTCGATCATGTGGATGGGCACATGGCCGGGGCCTTCGTTCATGACTTGCACGCCCTTGGCCCACGCGCGTTTGGTGAGTTCGCCCTGCGTTTCGAGTTCACCGAATTGCGCGCGGTCATTCGCATCGGCAATCGAGCCGGGGCGCAGTCCGTCGCCGATGGAGAACGAAACATCATACGCGGCCATGATGTTGCAGATGTCGTCCCAATGCGTGTAGAGGAAATTTTCTTTGTGATGCGCGAGGCACCACTTCGCCATGATGCTGCCGCCGCGCGAAACGATGCCGGTCATGCGGTTCGCCGTGAGCGGCACGAAGCGCAGCAGCACGCCGGCGTGAATGGTGAAGTAATCCACGCCCTGCTCCGCCTGTTCGATAAGCGTGTCGCGGAAGAGTTCCCACGTGAGGTCTTCGGCACGACCATTGACTTTTTCCAGCGCCTGATAAATCGGCACCGTGCCGATGGGCACGGGGGAGTTGCGCAAAATCCATTCGCGCGTGGCGTGGATGTTTTTGCCAGTGGACAAATCCATGACGGTGTCCGCGCCCCATTTAATTGACCAACGCATCTTTTCAACTTCTTCCTCGATGGACGAAGCAACGGCGGAATTGCCGATGTTGGAATTTATTTTCACCAGAAAGTTGCGGCCAATAATCATCGGCTCATTCTCCGGGTGATTGATGTTCACCGGAATGATGGCGCGACCGGCGGCGACTTCTGACCTGACAAATTCCGCTGTAATCTCTTCCGGGATTCTCTGTGGAAATCGGGAGAACACGGATGGCACGAATGAATTTGTGATTTCGGATTTACGATTTACGAGCTGGCTGCTTCCAGCGTGCTGCTTGTCGAGAACGTTGCGCTTGTTGTCATCGCGTAAATCGTCAATCGTCAATCGTAAATTGGCCCAGCCCATGTTCTCGCGGATGGCGATGAATTCCATTTCCGGCGTGATGATGCCGGCGCGGGCGTATTGCAACTGCGTGACGATTTTGCCCGCCTTCGCGCGCAAGGTGCGACGGCGATTCGCAGTGAGTCCGGGAAATTCCACTAGACGATTTTTCTCCGCCGCACTGGCGAACTCGGCGTGTTTGCCGGAGAGATAGCCGTTGTCCTGCGGCTTCACTTCGCGACCTTCGTATTCCTCCACGTCGCCGCGTTTCAAGATCCAGTCGCGGCGCAACGCGGGCAAACCTTCGTCGGACGTGCCGGTGAACGTGGGGTCACCCCACGGCCCGCTACAATCATAGACGCGCACGGGCGCATTCTTCTCGATCGCACCGGTGTAAGACTTGGTGTCGCTGACTTCGATCTCGCGCATCGGCACGCGGAGGTCGGGATGGATGGTGCCGGTCACGAAAACTTTTTTACTGGCGGGCAGTTGTTCGCTGCTGTGCGGCTCAAAGGAATCTTTGTTTGCGATCATAAATTTGCTTTGGTTCTTGGGTCTGGCGTCTGGGTTCTAGGAACACAAAAGCGCGTTAATGATCCGGGGAAAACTTTTGAAGGTTGGCCCAAATGGCCCTCCGCAAGGAGTTCCTACGCCAGCATTACCTGGATCAGGTTCTGGGTCTTTCGCGTTCCGCGCGAAACTCTCAGCCTTCGTCGTCCCTGCGGACGGCCGGTTGGCTCCCCATGTGTGACCAGATTAGACGAACGGGCGGCAGCGTCAAGCGGATGGCGGCATTAATTCAGAGATGCAAAATGTGTTTCGCCACGTTGAAAAAAATCACGATGCCCGTCACGTCCACCAGCGTCGCAACAAACGGCGCGGAACAGACCGCCGGGTCGAGCCGGATCAGACGCAAAAACATCGGGAGCATCGCGCCAACCAGACTTCCCCACAGCACGACGCAAACGAGACTGACGCCAATCGTCAACGACAACAACGCGAAATTCGGCCCGTAACCATTCGGGCCGGCGAGGTGCAAAAATTGCCAGAGAAAAACCCGCGCCATGCCGACGCTCGCGAGGATGCAGCCGAGCAGAAAACCAGTCGCAAGTTCACGACGCAACACACGCCACCAATCTTTCAGCAAAACATCCTGCAACGCCATCGCGCGGATGATGAGCGACGTCGCCTGCGAACCGGAATTGCCGCCGCTCGACAAAATCAGCGGCACGAAAAACGCCAGCACGACGACTTCCTGGATTTCGCCTCCGTAATTTTGCATAGCCACGGACGTGAACATTTCGCCGATGAACAAAACCGCGAGCCACGGCGCGCGTTTCTTGACCATCTCAAAAATTCCCGTCTTGAGATACGACGCTTCCAACGCCTGCACACCGCCGAGTTTCTGGATGTCCTCGGTCGCTTCTTTTTCCGCGACGTCGAGCACGTCGTCCACGGTGATGACGCCGACGAGCACATCGCTGGAATCCACGACCGGCAGCATCGTCACGTCGTATTTTTTGAACGCGGCCACGGCGGTTTCCTGATCGTCCGCCGCGCGGAGAAAAATCTGCTGGTTCTCCAAAATCTCCAGCACGGAAGTCTGCGGCGGCATGACGACGAGATCGCGCAGGCGAACGAAATCCACAAGCCGGCCTTTGTTGTCCACGACGTAAAGCTGGTTCATCGCGTCGCGCTTGTGGTTCTGTTTGCGCAATTCCGCGAAGACCTCCGCCACCGTCCAATTCTGCTGGATGGCGACGTAGCGCGGCGTCATGCGTCGGCCGATGGAATTTTTCGGATAACCGAGAAGGTCGGTGGCGATCTTGCGTTCTTCGGGACTCAATAGCGCGAGCAGTTTTTGCGTCGCCGCCGCTGGCAATTCTTGCAGCAAGGCAGTTCGGTCATCGGGCGCGATGTCGTTGAGGATTTGCGCGACCTGCTCACTGCCGAGCGCGTGCAGCATTTTTTCCTGGTCGTCGAGCGGCAGGTATTCAAAAACCTCGGTGGCCAGTTCGCGCGGCAGCAAACGCAGCAGCACCGCCTCGTCGTCCGGCTTCAAATCAACAAAAATTTCCGCGATGTCCGGCGCGGGAAATTCGCAGAGGATTTCTTTGAGTCCGTTGAAATCGCGCTTGCGGATGAGTTCCGCCAGTTCGGGCATGAGCAAATTTCCAATCACAAAATAAAAGTGACAAGTGACGTGTGACAAGTGAAGAGAAAAAGCACGCCCCTGCAAAATTCTTGTCACTTTTCACCCGTCACCCGTCACTAAAAGAAAAGCCGCCCCGCATCACACGGGACGGCGTTGTTCGGCTTGCGCGGGTTGATCGAGTCCGCCTAAGCCGTAAAAGATTTTCCGCAGCCGCAGCTCTCCTTCGCGTTGGGATTGGTGATCTTAAAACCGCCGGCGGTCAGCGCATCGCTGAAATCCACCACGGTGCCACGCAGATATTGGGCGCTGATCGAATCCACTAGAACCGTCACGCCGTCGTTTTCGGAAACCAGGTCGCCCTCGCGCTTTTCGTCGAAGACCATGCCGTATTGCATTCCCGAACAGCCGCCCTGCTCCACGTAAAATCTCATGTGTTTGCCGGCGTTTTCCGGCTTGCCAAGCAGCAGCTTCACCTCGTCCACGGCGCTGGCCGTGAGCGTGACGACTTCTTCATTGGCGGCCGTTGCATTCATGTCGGTTTGAAGCTAAAGGCGCGTTCCGCCCGTGTCAAACGCCGGGCGTCAATTTTTTTCCGACGGCAGCTCGGCGATTTTCTTTTCGACGAGGTCGGTCAGTTGCGGCAAAGCGTGTTCGAGTTCACCGTAGATTGTTTTTTGCGTTGCTGTGTCATACAAAATCCCAACCAGCAGTGCCGCCTTCAGCGCGGCTTCTTTTACCCAATAATCGTCCTTCATTTCGCCGTCGCGCAGATTTGTTTCATGAAACACGTTCCTATAATTGTCCAGCGCCTGGTTGAGCAAATTCGTCCGGTTCACACCGCCGGTCAACGCCGCCATTTTTTCCAAGACCATCCCCAAAGCAAATTGCGCCGCACTGCGCACGGCGACGTCCGCCGGCGAGTTGGTGCTGAAAACCTGCGCGTAGGCGTTCGTCGCGGCGGCCAGATCAAACTGCAAATCGCAGTTGCCGATCTCGCCCCACGCCCGCATGGCGGCCTCGTTGGTCGGACAGAGGGTGAGAATCTGGCTCAAAATATTCGTCGCCGTCTGAAAATTCGCCAGCGGGTTGTTCGTGTCGGACGAAGGCGTCTGCCGCAACGACGCGGCATAGGCGAATCTGGCCCGCACCTTCAGCTCCGGCGGGAAATTTGTGTCGGTGGTGGCGTCGTTGACCAAGTTGGCGAAATAGCGGTTGGCGTCGGGGAATCCTTGCCGCGCCATCGCCGCGCGCCCGGCCATCAACTGCGCCTGATAAAACAACGGCGAATTTTTCCACGCCGGATTCTGAAAGACCGCTTCGTAATTGGTCTCGGCCCCCGTCCAGTTGCCCGCGCGGAAAAAATAGTCCGCCACCCACCATTGCGCCAGCGGTGCGAGATCATCGTTGGTGACATTCTGGCTGATGAAAGCGGTGAACTCCGCCAGCGCATTCGTCTCGTCGCCCGCCTGATAATTGGCCAGCGCCAGCGCGTATTCCACCTGTGGACGCAGGCTGTTTGTCGGAAAATCGCGCAGCCATGCTTCGTAGTTCGTGACCGCCGCCGGCCAGTTTGCGTTCTGCTCGTAAGTCCGCGCCACGGCCATCCGCGCCTGCGGGAGCAGTTCCGAATTGGGAAAACGCTTTTCAAATTGCATGAGCAATTCGCGCGAGTCCGCCGGCCGGCTCGAATCGTCCACGCTTTCGGCGACCAGCAGGATGGCGTTGTCCGAGAGGTTTCCTTCGGGATACGCCGTCAAAATGCGCGCCAGCGCGTCACGCGCGCCCGACGCATCATTCAACTTCAGGTTCGCGCGCAGGCTCTGGTAAAGCGCCTGTTCACCCAGCGCCCGGCCGACCGCCGGCAGATCCGTGAAATCATGCAGCACCGACTCATAATCCGTCCGGGCCTCGGAATATTTCCCCAGCTTCAGCAAGGCGTCGCCCGCCTTGAATTTCGCCACCGCCAGATCCTCTGAAAACGGCAGGTTCTGCGCGGCCACCTCAAAATTCGTAAGGCTGGCGGGATAATTTTTTGCGAGCCACAAACACCAGCCGCGGTCCAGAAAAACTTTTCCCGCCAGCGGCCCGTTCGTGGCGGCGGCCAGCAACTGCAATTGCGCCGCCGCCAGATGATTCGTGTCTGCCGGGTGCGCGACGAAATCCTTCAGGTGCAGCTCCCCCAGCGTCAGCCGCGCCAGATCCGACTCCGGGGAATTGGTGAACTGTCCCAAAAAAGTTTCCAGCGCCGCTTCCGCGTTGGTCAAATCGTCCTGGGCCAGGGCCAGCGCCGCGATTTCCAGAATGGCCGACCGCTGTTTTTTTTGCGGCACGCCTGGCGCCAGGTTTTCCCGATAAGCCGCCAGGGCTTCGTTCGTCCGGCCCAGCGACTTCAGCGCCGCGCCCTGCGAAGCCCAGGCCGTGGCCAGCCAGGCCTGGTTCGTTGGCGAGCGCGCAATCTGCACGAGGTTGGTCGCCGCTGTCAGCGCCGCGACGAAATCACCCGCCTCGCTTTTCGCCAGATAAAGCAAATATGTGGCCTGGCTCTGCTGCTCCGGGGTGAGCGTCTGCCATTGGTTGGTGAGCAATTCATAAACCGCCGTCACGCCAGGAATATCACGCTGTTGAAACTTGGAATTTTCCAATGACAGCCGCCCGGCCACCACCAGTTTGTTTGCAGGATCCAGTTGCGCCGCGCGCTGGAAGACGCCGTTCGTGTCTTCGAGCAGCGCATCGTGCTGCGGCCAGCAGTTGGTTAGCTGGGCATAGGCCACCGCCGCTTCCACCACCGCTGGCAGCCGCAACGGCGACTTGGGGAATTTTTGCGCGAGTGCGATCCAGGTTTCCGCCGCGTTGGTCAAATCCCCGTTTTGAAACTGCGCCTCGGCCAGCCAGGAATCGTATTGGTCGGCGAGCTGTCCCGCCACCGGTTCGCGGTCGCGCAGCAATTTGACCGCGTCCGAAAAGCGGTCCTGCTTGATTTGCGACTGCGCCTCCAGCAGCACCGCCATCGGTGCGTTGGTGGAGTCTGGGTATCGGCTGACAAATTGATTGAACTCCATTTCCGCGCGGTCCCACATTCCGCCATTAAATGTCAAAATGGCGGCGGCATAAGCGCGCTCTTCGCGCGTGCTGGCGGCAAAAATCTGTCCGCCGCCCAGAACGAGCGCGGACAAGATCAAAAGCCAACGCCGCAAAAATGCCATGCGCCCAATCTAAACGACGATACGGGACGACAAAAGCGGGAAATCCAGAAGTTTCAGCCGCCGCACTTCCTGCATTTTCCCGGACGACGTCACCGGGCGTTTTTGCCCTTGCACGGTGGAATCATTTTGCGAAGATTCATTCATGGCCGAGCGATAGCTGACAAGATGTGCTGTTTTGCGCCAAAAATTTTACGGTCATGAGTTTGACCAATTGTCTCCTGTCAGAAATAGCCAACGCTGGCTCGGGTTAATACAATGTTAGGCGTCGTCGCCATACGCTATGAATACAGCGATTTTATTTCTGGTCAGCACTTTGGTGATTTTTTCCACCAGTTGCAGCCGTTCGGCCAAGTTTTCGCCAATGTTGGATGGAGGTTTTGACCCCGTAGCTGCTTTTCGCCAGCACGGTTACACTCTTCAGAACACAGCTCGCGGAGAGGGCCAAAGGCAGCCGGAGTCTGAATACGCTTGGAAATCTTGGTGCGGTTTTATTACTTGCACACAGAAGCCGATAGGATGCGAAGCGATAGCGCAAGTGATTAGCGGTGAACACAACAAGACATTGCGTGGCTCTTTCGACCAGTTGTGTGTGGGGCCAAGTCCACGTTCCGAAGGTCAGCCGTTGACAGGTGACTTGATCTACAATCAGGCTGGCGTGCATGGTCAGATGCATATATGGCTGATTCCTAACACCACAAATGCAGCCATCAGCTATGTTATTTTCCTAAGAGAAGACCGGTTGAAATAAAATGACGACGCCCAATATGGAGCCAAGCCATGCCGATTTCGCCGTTCCCACTCAAGCCAAAACGCTTTTCAGATAGTGCCCGGTGAAGCTCGCGGCGCAGTGGATGATTTTTTCCGGCGGGCCTTCCGCCACGATTCTTCCGCCGCCGGAGCCGCCTTCCGGGCCGAGGTCAATGATCCAGTCCGCCGTTTTAATCACGTCCAGATTGTGTTCAATGACGAGCAGCGTGTTGCCCGTGTCGCGCAATTTGAACAGCACTTCCAGCAGCTTCGCCACGTCGTGGAAATGCAAGCCGGTCGTCGGCTCGTCCAGAATGTAAAACGTCCGGCCCGTCGCCCGGCGCGCCAGTTCCGTCGCCAGCTTCACGCGCTGCGCCTCGCCGCCGCTCAACGTCGTCGCTTGCTGGCCGAGATGAATGTAGCCCAGCCCGACTTCGGCGAGCGTCTGCAGCGGTGTGGCGATTTTCGGCACCGCGCGGAAAAAATCCACGCCCTCGTCCACCGTCATGTCCAGCACGTCCGCGATGTTTTTTCCCTTGTAGGCAATCTCCAGTGTCTCGCGATTGTAACGCTTGCCGTTGCACGCCTCGCACGTCACATAAACCGCCGGCAGAAAATTCATTTCAATTTTCAAAACGCCGTCGCCCTCGCATTTTTCGCAGCGCCCGCCCTTGACGTTGAAACTAAACCGGCCCGGCTCATAACCGCGCACTTTGGCGGCGGGCAGTTTGGCAAACAAATCGCGGATGTGATTAAACATTCCCGTGTAAGTAGCCGGATTGCTGCGCGGCGTCCGGCCAATCGGCGACTGGTCAATCACGATGACCTTGTCAAGGCTTTCAAAACCTCTTAATGCGCGATGCTCGCCGGGCCGTTCCTTCGAGCCGTAAAATTTGCGGAACAGCGCGCGCTGCAAAATGTCGCTCACCAGCGTGCTCTTGCCCGAACCGCTTACGCCGGTCACGCAGGTGAACGTGCCGAGCGGAATCCGCACATCAATGTCCCGCAAATTATTTTCCTGGCAGCCCAGAATTTCCAGCCAGCCCTTTTCCTCCGACGGCGAAATTCTTTTCTTCGGCACGGCAATTTTTAATTCGCCTGTAAGATACTGGCCGGTGAGCGATTTTTTGGCGGCAAGAATTTCCGGCAGCGTGCCCGCCGCGACGAGTTCGCCGCCGTGGACGCCCGCGCCGGGGCCGAGATCCAAAATGTAATCCGCGTTGCGAATCGTGTCGGCGTCGTGCTCCACCACGAGAACGGTGTTGCCCAAATCGCGCAGACCTTTCAGCGTGTGAAGCAGGCGGTCATTATCGCGCTGATGCAGACCGATGCTCGGCTCGTCAAGAACGTAAAGCACGCCGACCAGCGCCGCGCCGATCTGCGTCGCCAGCCGGATGCGCTGCGCCTCACCACCGGAGAGCGTGCCGCTTTCGCGATCCAGCGTGAGATAACCGAGGCCGACGTTTTTCAGGAAGCCGAGCCGTGCGCGGATTTCCTTGATGACTTCGGCGGCAATCTTCAATTCAAATTCCGTAAGCTTGAGCGCGGCGAAAAATTCATCCGCCTT
>DATCBW010000130.1:0-29141 GCA_036511615.1 Verrucomicrobiia bacterium
AGGAAATGATCTTCGAGGCGTAGAGCGCGCTCATGATGTCGGCGATGAACGCTTTTTTCTTTTCGGGATGTGCGGCGATGCCCGTGAGCGCGGGACGCGGGCCTTTCAATTTCTTAGCCGCCTTGACGCGTTCGTCTTTCAATGCCGAAACGCAGCGCGCATAAACCGCCTCGGCCATGAGCGTAATCGGGATGCCCAGGTCCAGCGAATTGATGACCGTCCATTTGCCGGTGCCTTTCTGGCCGGCGGTGTCGAGGATTTTATCCACGAGCGGCGCGCCGTCCGTGTCCTTGAACGCCATGATGTCGCGCGAAATTTCGATGAGATAGGAATCCAGTTCGCCCTTGTTCCATTCCGCAAAAACCTCGTGGATTTCCGGCGCGCTCATGCCGAGACCATTTTTCAAAATGTTGTAAGCCTCGCCGATCAACTGGATGTCGCCGTATTCGATGCCGTTGTGAACCATCTTCACATAATGACCCGCGCCGCCTTCGCCAACCCAGTCGCAGCACGGAACATTGCCTTCTACTTTTGCGGAAACACTTTGGAAAATATTTTTGACGTGCGGCCACGCGGCGGGCGAACCGCCGGGCATGATGGACGGGCCATGGCGCGCGCCTTCTTCGCCGCCAGAAACGCCGGTGCCAACGAACAAAAGACCTTTGCCCTCGCAATATTTCACGCGGCGGTTCGTGTCCTCGAAAAGTGAATTGCCGCCGTCAATGATGATGTCGCCGGGTTCGAGCAGCGGCAGGAGATGTTCGATGAATTCGTCCACGGCGGCGCCAGCCTTGACGAGCATCATCACGCGGCGCGGTTTTTTCAAAAGCGAAACCATCTCCGCCAGCGAGTGTGTGCCGATGACTTTGGTGCCCTTGGCTTCGTTGGCGAGAAAGTGATCCACCTTCTCGACCGTGCGGTTGAATGCCGCGACGGTGAAGCCGTGGTCGTTCATGTTGAGGATGAGATTTTGTCCCATCACGGCCAGCCCGATCAATGCGATGTCAGCTTCCATAAAATCTATGATTTACGATTTATGATTTACGATTGCGGCGCAACTGAATTCGCCGGTCAATGTGCGCCCAATTGCAGCCGCGCATCACCTTCGAGCAGGGTTTTCAAGTTCGTCCAGCCCGCCTCGTTCATGTCATTGAACGCGTTCAGATAAACCGCCACGACTTCATGCGGATACTTGGCGAGCAAAATTTCAATCGCAGATTTTAACTTCGCGTCGTCCATCGCCGGCGGCAGATCCTCCACCACGCCGTTTTCATTTTTGATCTCCAGCGCGTTCAGAAAATCCACCAGCATCGCCGTGTGTTTTTTCACAAGCCAGGCGCGGAGCAGCGCGGCGGCGGCGGCATCAAGGTTCGGCCGGGCGAGCGCGGCCAGCATCGCGGTGTGGCGTTCGGCGCGCGGCTGGTGTTGCAGGAAAACCGGGCGGACGTGCTTCGCCTGCGCGACGGCGGCGAGCGTGGCCTTGTAAGCGGGCTTGTCCGATTCAAAGGTGAAACTTAAAATGTCGTTCGCCAGCGCGGGCGACATGAAACCGAGGAGTTCGTGTGATGTGAGCATTGGAAAATTCGTTGAAATGTTAAACGGTTGAATCATTGAATGGAAATTCATTTCATGGAAAGTAACGGTAAACTTCCTTGCGATGAAGACAGCGGACAATCGTGACCGCGCCGTTTTCAAAAACAAAGCCGAGGCGATATTCGCCCAGCCGGATGCGGTAATACTTGCCGGAGGCCTCGAGCCGTTTGAGATTGGGAATTTGCTGGAACGTCCGCGCGGCTTCGACTTGCTCGATGATTTTACGGATGCGGCGCAACAACGACGCGTCGGTGATGACGGATAAATCAGAATCGAAAGATTCGCGGAAGGCGGTCTTCACGCGGCACGGACGAGACGCTGGAAAATTTTGGCGCGGCTGACGGGCCGGGATTTTTCGCCGGACTGGATGGCGCGGAGCATGGCGGCGTCTTCCAGGCTTTCCTGCACGGCGGCGCGCAAAATGTCCTGCCGCTCTTCCAGGACTTCGGTGAGAGCATCCTTGAGCAGCGTTTTCAGGCGGCGTTCTTCAATCGCAGTCATGCGGACAAGCTAAACACAACCGCCGGCCAAGTCAAACGCGGGCGAAATTCAAAATGTCATTCGCCAAGGCCGGTGACATGAATCCGAAAAATTCGTGTGAGTCTGGCATTTTGAAAATTATTTAATCGCGGGATGAACGCGGATTGACGCTGATAAATTTTCCGCGCAAACTTCGCGTATGGCAAAAACACTCCATCCACTGGCAGAAGTTTTCGGATTTCCGACAACGGACATGAGTGCCAAAGCGAATCGTCACCGAACAAAGCGCCTCTGTCCGTTCAACAATAAAGTTCCGAACTGCACCAAAGACAAAGCCCAAAATCCGCTCGGCGTATGCAGCGTATTTCACGACGACGAAGTGGTGATTACTTGCCCGATTCGTTTTCGTCAGGAATGGATCATTGCGGACGACGCAGCCGATTTCTTTTTTCCGGCAGGCGCAACTTGGACTACGCTGACAGAAGTTCGTTTGAAAGATGCAGAAGGTGGCTCGGCTGGCAACATTGATGTTGTTCTGTGCGCTTATGACAAGGCTGGCAAAGTTTATGATTTTGGCGCGCTGGAAGTTCAGGCGGTTTATATTTCCGGCAACGTGCGGAATCCATTTGAGCATTACATGGAATCTCCGACTAAAAACTGCAAAATGGATTGGACAAAAGAAGCAAATTATCCACGCCCAGATTATCTGTCTTCATCCAGAAAGCGACTTGCTCCTCAATTGATCTTCAAAGGTGGAATTATCAATGCGTGGGGCAAAAAGACCGCTGTTGCTCTCAATAAAAGTTTTTTCAACACACTGCCCAAGCTACCGGAAGTTGCAAAAGAAAAGGCGGACATTGCTTGGTTGATTTATGATTTGAAGCCAGCCGCAAATGAGGGCGAACATTATGAACTATTTCGAGAGCGGATTGTTTATACACACTTTGAACCTGCATTGAATCAAATTACAAAATCTCGCCCCGGCAAAATGGAGGATTTTATTAACCATTTGCAGGAAAAAGTTGACGAGAAGCTGGAAACGCCGCCGACAAATCGCACACTGGAAAATCCTTTTGGCAAATGAGCGTATCACAGACATTTTTACTGCCAGACTTTGTTGAGCGTGACGGGCCAGTAAATGTTTCTTCCGTGCCTCAACGCAGCCCATTCCGTTATCCGGGCGGCAAAACTTGGCTCGTGCCGCTTTTCCGCCGCTGGATGATGAGTCTGCCGAGTCAGCCAGCAACTTTTATCGAGCCGTTTGCTGGTGGCGGAATCATCAGCCTCACCGCCGCATTTGAGCATCTTGCCGATTCCGTTATCATGGTTGAACTCGACGAACAAATTGCCGCTGTCTGGCAGACAATTCTTGCGGGCGACGCGCAATGGCTGGCAAAACGAATTATGAACTTCGATTTGTCGCCGGAATCTGCCAAGGCCGAGTTTGCCAAATCTCCAAAGTCACAATGCGAACGCGCATTCCAGACGGTTTTAAGAAACCGGACGGCACATGGTGGAATTCTGGCGGAAGGCGCAGGCGTGTTGAAAAACGGCGAGAACGGAAAAGGAATTTTGTCTCGCTGGTATCCGCAAACTATTGCCAAACGGATTACAAACATTGAACTCGTTGCCAAGCGTCTTGAATTTATTCATGGAGACGCCTTCGATGTGCTTGCGCGTTTTCAAAAAGACCGGGACGCTGTGTTTTTCATTGACCCGCCATACACCGCTGGCGGCAAGCGCGCAGGTTCACGGCTTTACACACATTCAGAAATTGACCATGACAAACTTTTCTCACTTTGCGAAAATCTGCGCGGCGATTTTCTGATGACTTACGACAACGCCGAAGAAGTTTGCGTATTGGCCGAACGACATGGATTTGAGACAAAACCAGTGGCGATGAAAAACACACATCACGCCGAGATGGACGAATTGCTAATTGGTCGAAATCTGGATTGGGTTGAAGATGGCGGCGTTTTTCGTGAAGAATCACCAGCTTACAAAGTTGCATCGGTTACAAAAAAACGTCATAGCCGGAATGCGCTGGACAAATGAATGGGTCAGCGATGCCGAATCGCCAAATAAAGAATTTTTATTTCTGATTGAAAAATAAATTTTAAGTGGCCTCGAAAATTGAGAATTAAATTGGGCGGGCGGGCTGATTATACGCCTTTGCAATATCATCCTTGCTGAAATCGTGTTCATCTCCGCTCCGAAGTTCCATCGCAAGACGTTTTTTCTCTTTGAGACAAATTTCTTCAAAAACAAGGTCGTCGCGCTTTTTTTCTATTCGCTGAAAATTTCTAAATGCCCAAACCGACGCCGGAATTGTGAGAATAACTGCACCATATGGCTATCGGGAAGTGCGGAATGTGGTTGCTCATGGATTCAGTTAGCGATTTTTGGGGCTGGTTGTCAAAAATAATTTTATGGCCATCGCAAGATAAATTTGTAAATAACTATAAAACAGCAGCTTGGGATTATTTTCCGACGCGCAGGTTTTCGCGGGAATGACCTGGGATTTTGCGGGAAAGGGTCAGGATTTCAAGGGAGAGAGGCAGGATTTTGAGGGAATGTTCAGGACTTCGCGGGAGGTGTCTAGGATTTTGCGGGAACGACTTGGATTTCGCGGGAGGAGCGCAGACTTCGCGGGAACGAGGCAGCATTTCGCGGGAGGCATCCAGGATTTCATGGGAGCGGTCGGGATTTTACGGGAATGACACAGGATTTTGCGGGAGCATTGACGCGCGACAATTTTGGACAATCGCATTTTCATCAGATTGTCGTGAGCGAGATTTTATTCTTCTTCGCAAACTGCGCGCAAGTTTCCTGTTCCAGCAACAGCGTCCGGCCGGATTCGAGCGCGAGCACGGCCACGCCGGACGCCGCGCACGTCTCCAATGTCCGCAATCCGATGCACGGGATGTCGAACCTCATGTCGTGATCCGGCTTGGCGACTTTCACGGCGACCGCGCCACCGTCCTTGCCCGCGAGTTCGCCGGCGCGCGCGAGGCATTTGTCCGTGCCTTCAAATCCTTCGACAGCCAGCACGGTGCCGTTTTTGACGACGACGAGCTGGCCGATTTCCAGCCGCGAAACTTCCTTGGCGATGCGGAAACCGAATTCCACGTCCGCCTTTTGCGCGTCGGAAATTTTCGGGCCGAGTTGAAATCCGGTTTGCGGCATCAGCGGCGCGAGCCACGGCGTCGCCTCGATGAGTTCCACGCCGTCCTTTTTCAGTTCGTCCGCAATCGCGCCAAAAATTGTGTGCGCATTTTTTTCCTTCAGCCGCATGAACACGCCCATTGCGCGCAGGTCGGGACGGAAATCGAACAGGTTTTTCGGCGCGATCTGGCCGAGCATGACGCACTGCTTCACGTTGCGGCTGGTGAAGGTGGAAATCATTTTCCCAAGCTGGCCGACCTTGAGCCAGGCGATGTCGTCCACCAGCGTCGCGAGCGCGGGATCGGTCTCGCGCTCGGCGGCGACGGCGACGATGCGCTTGACGCCGGCGGCGCGGGCGAGCCGGGCAAACTCCAGCGGCAACGAGCGGTTGCCGGCGATCAGGCCGATGGATTCGGGCGCAAGATTCATGCGATGAGGGGGAAAATAGCATTTTGCCGGCGGGAATCCAGCGGCGAATGGTTGTCCACGTTCAAGGCAGCCGTAACAAATTGATGCAATGTTCAACGCGAGAAATTTAATTGTTTCCGTCAATTCATGTTGGCGCGCGGCTTGCTATTTTTCAGGCAAGATGTCATCACTTGACAACATTTACGAAAGAATCACTCCCCCGCCCGAATCGGCGGCGCTGACGAGTTTGCATCGCGGAAATGCGCCGGTGGAAAACCAGGCGCACATGGGCCGCGACGTGGCGCACGAGTTGAACAACATCATCACCATCATCCGCGGTTACGCCGAGCGGATGGTGCTCAAGCACGGCGACAATCCCGCCCTGCGTCCGGACCTGCAATTGATTTCCGACAACGCCCGCCGCGCCGAGAACGTCGTGCGCCAGGCGACGCAACATCACCGGCAGCCCAGCCGCACGGTGACTGCCTGATTCAAATCAAGCCGCTGCCGGCTGGCAAAGCGTGGGCGGCCCAAGCTCCATCGGCGCGTCGTGGTTCAGGGAATCTTCACACACGCGGAAAAAGTCCGCCGTCGTCTCCACGCGGCGGATGTCGTGCAGAAATGTTTCGCCGACGCCTTCGCCGATGAAGTTCATGAATTTCTTCATCCGCTGCACCTGCGACGGCTCCTTCACCCCGGGCGTGATTTCGTTTTCCCATATTTCACGGATGTAGGCCAGCACGTCGCGGCCGGCGGGCAGTTTAATTTTTTCACCGCGAAACTGCGCGCGAATCTGGTCGAACAGCCACGGATTGCGGATCGCGCCGCGCCCAATCATCAAACCGTGCGCGCCGGTTTCGGCCAGCAATTGCTGCGCCTGCGCCGCGCTGAAAACATTGCCATTGGCGAACACCGGACAGCGCAACTCGCGCGCCGCCCGTGCGATCAAGTCATAGCGCACGCCAGGCCGATACATCTGCACGACGGTGCGCGCGTGAACGGTGAGCAGGTCAATCGGATGTTTCGCGAAAACCGGCAGCAGCGCGTCGAACTCCACCGCCGACTCGAAGCCGATGCGCGTTTTGACCGTGAACGGAATTGTCACCGCGTCGCACAACGCGCCGAGAATGGCGTCAATGCGCTGCGGTTCGCGCAGCAGGCCGCCGCCGGCGCATTTGCGATACACAATCGGCGCGGGGCAGCCGAGGTTCAGGTCAATGGCCGCGACGGGATATTGTTGCAGGAGCTTCGCCGTGCGCACGAGCGCGGAAATGTCGTTGCCGATCATTTGTGCGACGACGGGTTTGCCGGTCGGATTTTTCGTGATGGAATCGAGAATCCATTTTTCCGGCCGCGAATCGCCGTGGACGCGGAAGTATTCCGTCCAATAAACATCCGGCCCGCCGTAACGCGAAACGACGCGCATGAATTGCAGCGTCGTCACGTCCTGCATCGGCGCGAGCGATAATGCAGGGGTGTTGCCACGAAGTAATTGCAAAAATGTTTCTGACGGAGTCACGGGAATAGCAAATGAAATCAACCTATGATTCTATTGCGTTTGTGAAGCCAATTTTTCCCCGAGCTTTGCAAGACAAATTATGCTGTGATTGATTTCTGTTTTTTTATTCAGGTCACATTGAAATCGTATGGTGCCACTGCCTGCCATTAGATGTTTTACAGGAAACACCAAAATCACATCTTGATCTCGCGGCAATGAAAGTTTTCCAACCCAACGAATATATTTTTCGTTGAAGTGTTTTTGATAGTCTTCAAAAGGTTTTCCCACGAAATCTTCCGGCGGCGACGCATCCAAAGCCTGTTCCATTTCTCGAGACATCCAGATTTCTGTAATTGTGCGCGGACTGTCGGAACCAGTCAGTCGCAACGTGCATTGAATCGCTTGCTTGCGTTCATTACGCGAAGCTATGGCTGTCACTTTAGTCACATAATCATCTCGAAACTGTGGATGCACTTTGGAAATGGGTAAATGCGCAACGGTGTCGAATCCCTTATCGTCAGATAAATAAATAGTTTTATGAATGAATGCGCGGTCAAAGCGAATCAGTGGGTCATAAAGTATGCCAAGAAAATTGTAATTACCGATGGCTTCGTGTCCAAATCTCGGCTGCCACAAAAAAGCTGTAGGCATGACAAGACCGAATGAATATCTGTCATGTCCGTCCATTTCGGGAATCATCCAATACCCGCCGCAAAACGAATCAGCAAAATACGAAGCAATATATGAAAGAGCGGCAATAATTAAGATTAAGAAAAATTTCCACCAAGAAAGTTTTCTGTTTCTTTCGCCTGCGGGTTTCTCTGTTGCCATGTGTTCACAAAACCACGTTCGCAACTTTTCATCAAGTGCGAAACGCGAATAATTCTTGCCTTCGCCGCCGCCGTCCGCAACTTAACGGCCAGCCATGAGCGAAAAAATCTTTATCGGCACGGACAGCGGCGCGACCACCACCAAATTTTCCGCCGTCCGCGAGAACGGCGAGGCCGTCTCCACAAAACTTTTGCAACGCCCGACCAGTTCAGAAAAAGGCCGCGATGCCGTCATCAGCGGCTGGATCGCCGGCATCACGGAATTTCTCGCGCAGAACCGGCTCGACTGGTCGCAGGTTCACGGCGTCGGCCTGGCGATTCCCGGACCTTACGAACGCTACGGCGTTTTCGGCAAATCCGCCAACCTGCCGGCGAGCTTCACCGGCTGGAACGTCCACGCGGATTACAGCGCGGCGCTGGCACGGCAGGCCGCACGGCCGGTGCCGTTGAGCGTGGGCAACGACGGCCATTGCGGCGGCGTGGCGGAGGCGCGGATGGCCCGGCACGGTGCGGCGCTGTCCGTTTTGATGCTCATGCCGGGTTCCGGTCTCGGCAGTGCGTTTGTGGGGCAGGATGGTTTGCCGTTGATCGGCCAGACGCTTGCCGCGCTGGAAACCGCGCACATGATTGCGCCATTGCATCTGCTGGGTCTCACCGGCAAAACTTTTCCCTGCGGCTGCGGTCGCGACTGGGGCTGCGTGGAAGCTTACACGACCATTTCCGGTCTGCCGCTGTTGCTGGCGGAGAAACTGCAAAAATACCCCGACCACGAACTCGCCAAGTCTGCCGCACCGGTCAAAGAAAAAATTCTTTCGCTCCGCAGCCGCGCACAAGTGGGTGACGCGCTGGCACTGGAAATTTTTGATTTTCAGGCGCGCGTGATGGGCCTGCACGTCGCGAACCTCACAATGGCGCTGGATCCGGGCATCGTCATCATCGGCGGCGGTTTGATGGATCACGAAGTGACCACGCCGGAATTCCGCGAGCGTTATCTGCGCCTCATCCGCGAAACGGCCACGCCGTATTTCTGGCCGCAACAACGGGGCACGATCAAAATTGTTCCGGCGGTTTTGGGCGACTTGTCGCAGGCCATCGGCGCGGCGCTGGTGGCGCTGTATCAAAGCCGTGGTTGACGGCGCGGCGCGGCTGCGGTATCCAGTAACCATGCCAAAGAAAGGCGAACCCCGTCTGGACACCTGCTGGCGCAAGTCGCGCATCGCCGCGCGAATTTTGCTGCGCGAGGAGGCGGGCAAGCTCACGCCCCGCGACGTCGCGCTGGGGCGCAGGCTGGCATTTGATAAAGGCGTGACGCCGCGATTGATTGATCAAGCAATTCATGGAATCAGAGGGAAAAAAATTAGATTGGAACGCGAGCGCCGGCAGGCAGCTTGACGCGCTGGCTCACGCTTTGCCTCCACGCCCTCGCCTCGACATCACCGTTTTTTGTTCCGCACCGTTGCAATTGATGATTGAGCCGACCTTCTTGAGCGAAGACATTGACTTGTATTCGCCGGAAGAGCATTGGGAATTTCTGGAAAAATTTGTTCAGGAAAAAGGCTGGGCAAAAGGGCAGACGGATTTTTACATCCAGGTCTGTGATCCAAAAGCATTCCGCAGCACGATTGATTGGCCGTCTCGCGCCATTGAAACCGAGCGGCACGGCCATCTTTTTCGATTCGTCCATCCGTGGGACGTCTTGGTGAGCAAACTCCAGCGGCTTGAAGAATAAGACGTGGAAGCGTTCAAGCTCGTCATCGCCAAGACCGGTCATCCGACCGAGGTAGAATTTACAAAACATCTGCAAAAGGCGGTGGACTTGTATCGTCCGAAGTTCGACGAGGAGACGGCGCGCGGCGACATGTTCGCCAACACGCGCGAGCTTTGGAAAATTTTGTGGAACAAGGAAATTGACGTGCGCGCCGCCATCATCCGTCCGGCCTTGGAACGCGCCCGGCACGATTACGAACCGCCCGATCCCCACCTCAAAACGCGGCTGGCGAACTTGAAGCTTCCGGAGAAAAACTGATGCGTCAGTGGTCGTTTTGGCTTTCTTCACACCGGAAAATTGTGAACATTCCCGGTTTTCGTCTGTCAGAAATGACGAGTTGAAATCATGCGGTTCATTTCAAAAATCTCGATTGCGCTCGTCGCCGCCGCGCTGCTTCACGGCGCGGTTTTTGCGGCGTCGTTCACCGCGTCGCTCGACCGCGACAGCATCATGCTCGGCGAGCAGGCGACGTTGTCGCTGACTTTCCAGGGTGGCTCGCCCAACAATATGCCGGTTCTTGATGTGCCGGGACTTTCTTTCGGTCGCCCCAACACTAGCACCAGCCAAAACATCAACTTCAACACCGGCCAGATGAGTTCCACCGTCTCAATCACCTATCCGGTGGCGGCGCAGCGGACGGGCAAGTTCACCATCCCCGCGCTGACGGCGGACGTGGGCGGCCAGCAGCTTACCACCGCGCCGCTCACGCTGACCGTAACCACAGCCAGCGCACCGTCCACCGCCGCCGTGAATTCCGGCAACGAAGTCGCGTTCCTGAAATTTGACTTTCCCAAAAATAAAATCTACGTCGGCGAACCGGAAGTCGCGCGGCTGGATCTTTATCTGCGCGATGACGTGTCCGGCTTGAACGGCTTTCAATTGACCAGCTCGCCCACCGACGGTTTCAGTTGCGGCAAAACCGCCGAGCAGCAGGGGATGCGCCGCCGCGCGCAGATCGGCAACCGCGTCTATACCGTCATTCCGATTTCCATGCCGCTCACCGCCGTCCGCACCGGCGAACTGACACTCGGCCCGTTCACTGCCAGCCTGGTGGTGGTGCTGCCGTCGCAGAACGGCGGCGGCGATCCGTTTTTTCGGATGTTCAACCAAGGCGAACAAAAGCAGTTCGCACTGGCCACGGACCCGGTCAAGGTGGACTCGCTGCCGCTGCCCGCGCAAAACCAGCCGGCGAATTTCACCGGCGCCGTCGGCAATTTCACCATGACTGCCACCGCCGGCCCGACGAACGTGACGGTCGGCGACCCCATCACCGTGCGCGTGCAGATCTCCGGCAGCGGCGCGCTGGATGGAGTCACGCTGCCGCCGCAGGATGCGTGGCACGATTTCAAAACTTATCCGCCGACCTCCAAGCTGGACACGAGCGACCAGTTTGGTTTTCAAGGCACCAAGACATTTGAACAGATTGTCTCTCCTCTGAATGCCGAAGTGCATGAACTGCCGCCGCTCACGTTCACGTTCTTCAATCCCAACGACGGCCAGTATCATACGCTGACCGAACCTGCCGTGCCGCTGGCCGTCAAAGCCGCTGGAGCCACGCCGATGCCAACATTGGCCGCAGCGCAAAATCCCGCGCCGGAAAACCAGACGCCGCAGGATATTCTGCCCATCAAGGACAAGCTTGGGACGCTTGAAAACAAAACCGTTCAGCTCGTGGCGCAACCGGTGTTTCTCGCCGCGCAAGCCGTGCCGGTGCTGGCTTTTCTCGCCGCGTTCATCTGGCGCAAACGCACGGACAATCTGGCGAACAACCCGCGCCTGCGCCGCCAGCGCGCCGTGACGCAGCTCGTCCGCGACGGTTTGAACGACTTGAAAAAGTTTGCGGCGGCAAACCAGCCCGATGAATTTTTCGCCACGCTGTTCCGTCTGTTGCAGGAACAATTGGGCGAACGGTTGGATTGCCCGGCGTCGGCGATCACCGAAAATGTGGTTGAAGAAAATTCGATGCTGCGCGGAGCGCCGGAAGCCACGCTCAATGGGCTGCGCGAACTGTTTCAGCTTTGCAATCAGGCGCGTTATGCGCCCGTGCGCGGCACCAGCGAGTTGAATTTGGTCGCCGCGCAATTTGAAAAGAGCATCGGGGAACTCCAGAATTTGAAAGCATGAGAACCATTTCCGCCATTTTGCTCGCGCTGGTTTTCGCCGGGAAAATTTTCGCCGTGGACGTCGCGGAATATTTTCCCGTGGCCAACAAGTTTTATGCCGAAGGGAAATTTCCCGACGCGGCGAAGGCTTACGAAACCATTTTGCAGTCGGGCGCGCAGTCGCCCGCGTTGCTGTTCAATTATGCCAACGCGGAATTCAAGTCGGGCAACCTCGGCCAGGCCATCGCCGCGTATCGCCGCGCGGAATGGCTCGCGCCGCGCGATTCCGAAATCCGTGCGAACCTCGATTTTGTTCGCAACCAGGTGCAAGGCGCGACCGTCCGGGAAGGCCGCTGGCAAAACTGGATCGGCACGCTTTCGTTGAACGAGGCCGCCATCCTGACGGCGGTTTTGTTCTGGCTGACGTTTGCGTTGCTCTTCGCGCGGCAATTGCGTCCGGCGCTCATTCCGAAGTTGAAAACGGCGACGCGCATTTTCGCCGTGCTGACGGTTTTTTCCGCGTCCGCGCTGGGTTTGCAGGCGGCGAATCATTTTTCCAAACAGACCGCCGTGGTGATTTCCAACGCGACGGTTGCGCGCAGCGGGCCGTTTGACGAGGCGCAAAGCGCGTTCATCCTGCACGACGGCGCGGAACTTTCCGTTTTGGACCGGCACGAAAACTGGATTCAAGTCGCGGATGGCTCGGGAAAAACCGGCTGGCTGCCGATGAAGCAAGTTGAGATTTTGCCCGGTGCGTAAAATTTTTTGTTGAACGCCGCCAAAAACTTTCTGTCCATTTTTTAATCGGTAAAAATAAAATGAATACTGGAATCAACGCAATAAACGAAGCGGTCAAGGACGCGAGCGCGTTCACGCATCCGCTTTTCACGGAACTCGGCAAGGTCATCGTCGGGCAGAATTATCTGACCGAGCGGCTGGTCATCGGGCTGCTCGCCAACGGCCACGTTTTGCTTGAAGGCGTGCCGGGGCTGGCGAAAACTCTGGCCGTCAAATCCATGGCCGCGTGCATTAGCGTGAAATTTTCGCGTCTGCAATTCACGCCGGACATGCTGCCCGCCGACGTCGTCGGCACGCAGATTTACAATCCGCAATCCGGGGGCTTCAGCACGCGCAAGGGACCGGTTTTTGCAAATCTGGTTCTCGCCGACGAAATCAATCGCGCGCCCGCCAAGGTGCAGAGCGCGTTGCTCGAAGCGATGCAGGAAAAGCAGGTCACGATTGGCGAAAACACTTTCAAGCTCGAAGAACCATTTCTCGTTTTGGCGACGCAAAATCCGATTGAGCAGGAAGGAACTTATCCGCTGCCCGAAGCGCAGGTTGATCGTTTCATGTTGAAATTGAAAATTGGTTATCCGACGCGCGCGGAAGAAAGACAGATTTTAGAAACAATGGCGAAAACTTCCGGCCAGCCAAGTTGCAATGCGGTCGTCACGCCGGCGCAAATCCTCAAGGCGCGCGAAGTCATCAACGACATTTACGTGGACGACAAGGTGAAGGATTACATCGTGGACCTCGTCTGCGCCACGCGCGACCCGGACCATTACAAGATCGCGGTGAAGGATTTCATCCAGCTTGGCGCGTCGCCGCGCGCGACCATCGCGCTCACGCTCGCGGCCAAGGCGTATGCGTTCCTGAAAGGCCGCGGCTACGTCACGCCGCAGGATGTGAAGAGCATCGGCATGGACGTGCTACGCCACCGCGTGGCCATCACCTACGAAGCCGAGGCCGAGGAAAAAACCAGCGAAACGGTCATCCAGAAAATCTTTGATGAACTGCCGGTGCCGTGAGAAAATAATTTATGCCAACGATTTTCATTGAGGGCTACAAATTTCGTTTCTACTCGTCCGATGTGAACGAGCCGCCGCACGTTCATGTCATCAACGCGGAACGGATGGCGAAAATCTGGCTTCAATCGCTGGAAATCGAATGCAATCGTGGCTATAATAAGGCCGAGTTGAACAAGATTTTGAAACTGACCGAACAAAACGAAGCGAAATTATTGGAGGCATGGCATGAACACTTTGACCGCTAAAACCACTGCACAAGTCCACGCCAAAGGCGTCCGCTTCACCAACGGCACGCTACACGTCCGGCTCAATGACGGGCGCGAAGTCAGCCTGCCGTTGGCCGAAGTGCCGTGGCTGAAATGGCTGACCAAGGCCACGCCCAAGCAGCGCGCCAACTGGTCGCTTGAGCCGGGCGGCTACGCGATCTACTGGCCGGACTTGGACGACGGCATCGAGGTCTGTCACCTGCTGGACACGCAGCCGATTGCATGAACCTACGAAGCCGAGGCCGAAGAAAAAACCAGCGAAACGGTAATCCAGAAAATCTTTGATGAACTGCCTGTGCCGTGATGAATAAGTCGAACGAAAACATCTTGTCCGACGAACTCGCGAAGGCCGCTCGTAATTTGGAAGAGCGGTTTCAAATACTGAATTTGCCGGTTTCCAAAATCCCGCGAGCCGATTGGGATGCGCTTCCCGAAGAGATTCGCAGCCTGATTCCATCGTGGATTCCCGCGCTGCTGTCGGATTACAGCTTGGCCGGAGCATGGTTGGAGTTTGAAAATAATCGTGAGCAACCATATCCAACAACTTTCGCTTTTCTCTGGCCGGAAAATTTTGCGGGTGATTTGAAAGCCGGAAGCGAATACCGGGATTTGATTCAATACGGATTGCTTCCATTTGCGTATGAAGAAGGCAGCGGGAGTGTGTGGGTGGCTACTATCGCAAATGGCGCATCGGGCAAAATTTATCTTTTGGAACATACCGCTTGGGATGGCGACATGCCCACAGATAAGAACGGCCTTGTCTTTGCCCACGAAAATCTCGCTCGCCTGCTAACCGCGATGGCTGTGAGTAATGCAAATTTTAGCCACAATGATGGTGTGTGGGGAAGATGACATGAAACCCAAACTCATCCTCTGCCTCGCGCTCATTTTGAGCGCAGTGATTCTCAATGTGCTGGTCGCATGGGGATGCGTTTTATGGTCGCCATACAAACATTTTATCGAACCACAGGAGAAAGCTGATAACACGATGCCCGGATACCTTGTCGGGCCAGACAATTCACTTGACTGGTGGTTCACTTCGACAGGATTTGGCGTTTTTGAATCAATGCCTTGTGCAGCACATGTCACTGAAGGTGGAGAATATTTTCGCCGTTGGGCAGGTAGCGTAACTCCCGCTTATTATCGGTGCGGCTGGCCGTTGCTCTCCATGCAATCGTTGGTGAAATCTCGCGAAGATTCTCAAGGAAGGGAACTGGTCACATGGCAGTTGTCGAATGCTGAAATACTCCATCGTGGCTTACAGACCAGCAAACTTGCCGCGTGGCTGCACGCGCAAGAAGAGCGGCGATTGCCCATCGTTCCACTTTGGATTGGCTTTGTCTGCAACACGTTATTTTATTTTTTAGTGCTGCTCGGATTGTTTTCTTTGTGGAAAAGATTTCATGAGCAGTCTGTAAATTCATCATTCGCCATTCATCCTTCATCATTTTCCCCGGCATGATTCCCCGCGAGATCCTCAAAAAAATCCGGCAGATCAAGCTGCGCACGAACCGCATCGTGACCGAAACGCTCGCGGGCTGGTCATTTCAGCCGTCGCCGCAGTTCCGCCGGATTCCGCGCGCCATGCCAGACGGCAAGAATTTTGACTTCAAGATGTTCAATGTTGACGGTGAGGTAAATCGAGTAAGGCCAAGGTTCGGGCATTTTGGCTTTCCGCGTCAATGCCGTCGCCAGCCGAAATCGTTCCGGGTTTTGAGCCAGAGTTTGCAGAAACGTTTGAAGTTCGTCATCAAACCGCCAGCCAACGCCAAGTTCGCGTTCTTCATACCAGTCCACGGCCTCATTCCATTCCAGTTTGGCTTCGGCCTCCGCAATGACTCTGAACGTCATTTTTTGGCGAGCAGACGTTTTTTGATTTCAGCAGAAACTTCCTCGATGGGCGTGCCGCGTCCGGGATGTTTGAGCGCGTCTTCAGCGCGGCGGTCAAGTTCAGCGATTTGCTCCGGCGTCAGTTCGTCATCAAATCGGTCACGGAGTTGCTCGAAGACTTCACGTTGTTCCTCAAACGGAAGCTGGTCTAGTTGCTCTAAAACTTGGGCTTGGCTCGCGCTCATGCCAGCAATTTACTCCGTTGAACAGAACGCGCAATTGAAAATTCACCATTCGCAATCCGCCATTTCCCCATGATTCCCCGCGAGATTCTCAAAAAAATCCGGCAGATCGAGCTGCGCACGAACCGCATCGTGACCGAAACGCTCGCGGGCCAGTATCATTCCGTCTTCAAGGGCCAGGGCATGAACTTCGACGAGGTGCGCGAATACCAGCCCGGCGACGACGTGCGCGCGATTGACTGGAACGTCACCGCGCGGATGAATCATCCGTTCATCAAGAAGTTCGTCGAGGAACGCGAACTCACGCTCATGCTCGTCGTGGACGTGAGCGGCTCCGGATTGTTCGGCTCGCGCGATCAATCGAAACGCGAACTTGCGGCGGAAATTGCTTCCGTGCTGGCGTTTTCCGCGATTCGCAATAATGACAAGGTCGGGCTGATTCTTTTTTCCGACGAAGTTGAAAAATTTATTCCGCCGCGCAAAGGCCGCAGCCACGTCCTGCGCGTCATCCGCGAAGTGTTGTTCTACGAACCGAAACGGCGGCGGACGGATTTGAATGCGGCATTGGAATTTTTATTGCGCGTGACGGCGCACAAGGCGATCGCCGTTGTCATTTCGGATTTTATCGGTTCGCCCGCCGCGCCGCGTCGTCCGGGCGAGAAACGGGCGCGTCCGCAAATGCTGCTGCTGGAATCGCTGGCGCAGGCGTCGTTCACAATGCTGAAACAGGCTAACCGCAAGCACGATTTGGTCGCCGTGCAAGTGACCGATCCGCGCGAACTGGAATTGCCCGAACTGGGCCGGCTGATTTTTCAGGACGCCGAGACGGGCGAGATCGTCGAGGTCAACACCGGCGACGCACGGAAGCGCAAGGCGTTCGCCGAGCGGCAGGCGAAGTCGCAGGAACATCTGGCGCGGCTGTTCCGCAAGGCAGGCATTGATTCGATTCAGCTCCGCACGGATCAAGCCTACGGCGTGGCGCTCGGCAGATTTTTTGAGACGCGGGAGAAACGGAGGCTGCGCGGATGATCACGAATACCACAGCTCCAAGCGCAAGCGCGGTTGCCAATGACATCCGCGACATCAAGCCACCGGTGGCCATCCCGAACGGCTGGGCGTGGTTGTGGTGGACGCTCGGCGCGCTGGTGGTCCTGACGCTGCTGCTGCTGGCCTGGCGTCATTTTCTGAAACGGGTGACGCGCGTTGCGCCCGGGCCGCCACCGGTGCCGGCCCACCTCCGCGCGAAACAAAAACTGGCGGCGGCGCTGGCGTTGATTTCACAGCCGAAACCGTTTGTCATCGCGGTGTCCGACACGGCGCGGGCGTATCTGGAGGAGCGGTTTGATTTCCACGCGCCGGAGCGGACGACGGAGGAATTTTTGCGCGAGCTGGGCGGAACAAAACTGCTGCTGCCCGAGCAAAAAGCAAGTCTTGGTCAATTTCTGGCGAGCTGCGACCTCGTGAAATTCGCCAAATACGAGCCGGGCGAACCGGAGCTGCGTGATCTGCATGGCTCGGCCGTGCGGCTGGTTGAAGAAACGGAACCGGCGAAAACCAAGTTGGCGGCGGAAACCACGAAAAACGGAAATGAACCACCGGAAGCAATCGTAAATCTGAAATCGCAAATCTGAAATGACCTTTGCTCACCCATTTCTTTTGTTGCTGCTGTTGCTGCTGCCGCTGCTGGCGTGGCTGAAGGGCAAGCGCGGGCTGCCGCCGGCGTTTGTCTATTCGTCGGTGCAGCTCGTGCGCGGAATGCAGAACCTCACGCGTTCGCGGCCCGGCGGTTTTTTAATGTCGTTGCGCTGGCTGGTGCTGGCGCTGTTCATCGTCGCGCTGGCGCAGCCGCGCCTGGCAAAAAGCACGACGCAGGTGAAGGCCAGCGGCATTGACATCGTGTGCGCGCTGGATTTGTCCGGCAGCATGATCTCCGAGGATTTTGTCGTGAACGGCCAGCGCGTGAACCGTTTTCACATGGCGCAGTCGGTTTTGAAAAGCTTCATAGACAAACGACCGGACGACCGCATCGGGCTGGTCGTGTTCGCGTCGCAGGCGTTCATCGCCGCGCCGCTGACGCTGGACCACGATTATTTGCAGGAAAATCTGGCGCGTCTCGACATCGGCACGATCAA
This sequence comes from Verrucomicrobiia bacterium, assembly GCA_036511615.1. Taxonomy (GTDB): domain Bacteria; phylum Verrucomicrobiota; class Verrucomicrobiia; order Limisphaerales; family UBA11358; genus UBA11358. Next base: position 18,123 of record DATCBW010000130.1, read on the forward strand.
TTCCGACGCGACGGCCATCGGCGATGCGCTGACCACGGCGCTCAACCAGTTGCGCGATTTGAAGGCGAAAAGCAAAATCATCATCCTCGCGACGGACGGCCAGAATAATTCCGGCAAGATTGATCCGCTCATGGCGTCGCAGGCGGCGGCGGCGCTGGGCGTGAAAATTTACACGGTCGGCATCGGTGAACAGGGCACGGCACCGATGCCTGTAGGACGAAATCCTTACACCGGACAGATGGTTTATCAAAATCGTCCGGTGGACGTGGACGAGGACACGCTGACCAAAATCGCGGACGAGACGGGCGGCAAGTATTACCGTGCGGACAACGCGGAGAAGTTCAAGCAGATTTACGACGAGATCAACAAGTTGGAAAAAACCGAGTCCGTCATCAACAAATACACTGAATACAAAGAACTTTTCCCGTGGCTGGTCGCGGGCGGGTTGGCGCTGCTCTTGATTGAAATCGTGCTCGGACAAACCGCGTTCAGGAGGCTGCCGTGAAATTTGCGATTTGCGATTTACGATTTACGATTTGAAGATGCGCTTCGAGAATTCAAACCTGCTATGGCTGCTGCTGGTGGTTCCGCCGGTGCTGGCGGTGTTTTTCTGGTGGGCGCTGCGCTCGCGGCAAAAACTGGTGGCGCAATTCATTCAGGCGCGGCTGCTGACGGCCTTGACGGTGGGCGTTTCGCCGGCGCGGCAGAAAACAAAATTCGCGCTGGTGATTTTGGCCGTGGCATTTTTGATCATCACGATTGCCCGGCCGCAACATGGATTTGATTTGCAGGAAGTCCAGCAGCGCGGGCTGGACATCGTGGTGGCGGTGGACACATCGAAATCCATGCTCACGACGGACATTGCGCCGAACCGGCTGGAGCGCGCCAAGCTCGCCGCGCTGTCGCTGATGCAGCGCGCCAGCACGGACCGGCTGGGGCTGGTGGCGTTCGCCGGCGACGCGTTTCTGGAATGTCCGCTGACGATTGACAACACGGCGTTCCAGCAAAGCGTGCAGGCGTTAAACGTCAATTCCATTCCGGTGGGCGGCACCGACCTCGCGGAGACCATCAACACGGCGCTGGCGGCGTTCAAGGAAAAGGACCATTACAAGGCGCTCGTGCTGCTGACCGACGGCGAGGACAACGTCAATGGAGCCGACGCGCTGGCGGCGGCGCAGAACGCGGCGAAGGAAGGACTGAAAATTTTCACCGTCGGCATCGGCACGGCGGCGGGCGATTTGATCCGCGTGACGGACGTGGATGGAAACACCAATTACGTCCGCGACGCGCAGGGCAACGTGGTCATGTCGCATTTGAACGAGCCGCTGCTGAAACAAATCGCCGCCGCGACGGGCGGGTTTTATCTGCCGTTGCGCGGCGGGGACACAATGGACACGCTTTACGACCGCGGCCTGGCATCGCTGCCCAAAACGGAGGGCGAGTCAAAAATGATCCGGCGATACCACGAACAATTTCACTGGCCGCTGGTCATCGCGATGCTGCTGCTGGCGGAAATTTTTCTGCCGGAGCGGAAGCGCAAAAAAAGAACCGCAAACGTGATTTCAACAGCCGGCGCGGCGAAAGCCGCGTTGCTGGCCGCCGCCGTCTGCGCTCTGCCACATTCGCTGTTTGCCTCGCCGGCGACGGCCTTGCGCGATTACAACACGGGCAACTACACCAACGCGCTGCGGGAATTCGAGCGGCTGGCGGAAATTCACACGAACGACCTGCGGCTGGTTTTCAACGCGGGCACGGCGGCGTATCGCGCGACCAATTTTGACACGGCCCTGAAGGATTTCCAGTGGGTGACGCTGGCGCCGGATTTGCAGTTACAACAAAAATCATTTTACAACCTGGGCAACACGCAATACCGGATGGGCGCGCTGAAATTCACGCCGGACGCGAACGGCCTGAACGCGATGGAGGATACATGGAAGACCGCCCTGCAAAGTTACGCGCACGCGGTGCAACTGAACACGAACGACCTGGACGCGGTCAATAATCTGACGTTCGTGAAGCGGCAGATCGAAAAGATTGAAGCATTGCGGGCGGCGATGCAGCAGGCCAAAATGTCGGCGGACGAAGCCGTCCGGCGCGCTGAATTTCACGCCGCGCTGGAAATCATGGAGAGCCTTAACAGCCCGATTGCCGCCAAAAAATTCGAGGACTACATAAAAAAACTGAAGGACATTGATGCAATTGCCACGCCCAGTTCAAAATAGTTTGCTGCTGTTGCTGCTGGTTTTTGCCGCGCAAAAGGCCGACGCGCAATACCTGCCCGCCGATGATTTTTTCAACAGCGGCGCGCAGTTCTACATTTCCAACAACATCCCGTCCGCTTTGGAAAAAACGGAGAACGGCCTGAAAATTTATCCCGACAATGAAAAGTTGAAACAACTGGAGCAATTGCTCAAGCAACAGCAGCAACAAAACCAGCAACAGCAGAACCAGCAGAATCAGTCCCAGCAATCGAAGTCCGACCAGCAGAAAAATCAGCAGCAACAGGACCAGTCGTCGCCGAAAAATTCAGAAGACCAGCCGAAGCCGGACAAACAAAACCAGGCGGATCAGAAAAAAGCCGACGAGAAAAAACAACAGGAGCAGCAGGCGTCCGCCGCCGACCAGAAGAAAGCGGAACAGGAGAAAAAGCAGCAAGCCGAAGGGCAGCCGGTCAAGCCGGGTGAGATGACGCCGGAGGAGGCGAAGCGGTTGCTGGACGCGCAAAAGGGCGACGAGCAGGTTCTGCAATTCAAACCGCAGGGCAAGCCGCAGGATTATCAGCATCCGGTCAAGGACTGGTGAACTGGCGTGGTTGAGAAAACATTTTCATCCACCGAAGCCGAAGTGCCGGAGTCCGACATTCGTCCCCACGGGACAACCGGAAATTAGCCGGACACATTGTGTCTGGTGGCGCAACATGAAATCGCGACGTGAAAGGACTCTGGAAATGTTCCATCGTCCCTTGCGGAACGAACGATTCTTGCCTCATCGTTCCAGCCATTTCGTCGCTCCGCGCCTCATTTGCAACGCGGCTGCGACGCGCAGGCGTGGGGCGTGACGGAAAATTTACGCGTCTGGATAATGTTGTCAAATTTGTGAAACTCAATTTGCTTTTTCGACGACGAGCATTTCAATCGGCATATTGGTTGGCACAAGTTCAAGTCCTAATTGATCCAGCAATGCCTGTTTCAAGGCATCAAGGTTTGGTTGCTTTCTATCCGGCTCGTTCCATTTAAGACTGTAATCATAAGCATTTGTCAAACCAGTCTGGTCAACGATTGGAATTTGAAATTCGCGTTCTAAAATTCCGGTTAACGTGCCTATCGGCTGTTCAAAGCATACGACATTTCCAGGATCGTCAATCATCGCACGGCCATTGGGCATATTGTGGCTAATCTTAAAACCTTGTGGAACTGTGTTGTTTTGTTTCAAAACCATAACATCTGTTTCGTGCATTTCTATCTGGCCTTTAATTCCAAATTTTCTGGTAATTTCCTCCTGCAACGCGATTGTCCAATTTTTGTTTACCGGCATATTTTTATGAGGTTCTTGCGGGCCAACAAGTTTGGCAAAGAAATCATATCTATTGGTTGGCAAGTCTGCATTGACAAGAGTGTGTAGTTGATCTCTTTGATATGCGGCTTGAATAATTTCCATGAGTGGTTGAGCTATGCCCATCGCTCCCCTGCTACCGTCTGCGCACCAACCGCCGTCTTCGCTGAATTTTGTCGGAATGATTTTAACTTGAGCTGAAGCTTTGTAAAAAACTCCGAAATCAGCCTTCGGAATTTCCCACGAATACATTTTGTGTTTCTGAACTTCTTTCAGGGTTACAATTGTCGTTCCCGCCGCGAGCAATACAATTGTGCCCGCGACGATTGCTGTTTTTGCTTTTGTCCATGCCATAATTTTCAATGCTCCTTTGATGATGGTTAAAGTTGAACCGCTCGCCGCCGCGCCTTTCGCAATTGCAACCGCAGTCACAGTTTTTGCCAGTGCAACGGGCGCGGCTTGAATCGAGTTGACCGAAACCGCTCCGGCAAGAATCGCCGCTGTCAGCATCACGCCGCGTTTGGAAAAATGATTCCGCAATTTTTCCACGGCGCGGACAATCCGTTTTCGCGCGGCGTCTTCATTCGTTCCCATCACCGTTCCGACTTGCGCGAAAGTTTTGTTTTCAAAATAGCGCAGCAGCACGGCGTCGCGGTCTTTGCCGCCGAGCTTCGCCATCGCCTCGTCCAGATGCGGCGCGATTTGTTCCCACGCAAAATTTTCATCGGCGGTCGTTTGCATTTCAAAGGCTTGCTGTTCGCGGCGCTGGCGACGGATTTGCATTTTCACGGCATCGGCTGCGGCGAATTGCGTCGTCCGGTAAAGCCAGCCGGTCAGAATCGTTTCTTTGCGGATCGCATTTGCGTTGCGCGCGAGGATGATGAAAACGGCCTGCGTCACTTCCTCGGCCAGATGCGGGTCGCGCACCTGCCGCACGGCGGCGGAATACACGAGGCCGAGGTGACGTTGCACGAGCGCGGCAAAAGCCGTCTCGGAGCCGTCCGCCGCGAACCGCCGCAAAAGTTCAAGGTCATCCATCACGCGAATCTATGGGTAAATGGACGCCCAAGGCAAAACCGGACATTTTATTTTATCAAATCCGTAGGAGACGACGTGAGGAGTCCCTGGCTAAATTTCAGGGATGGAATTAATTTGAGTCTCGTCACCTCGACTCCTACAAAGGTAAATCATTGCCAATTGGCGGCGGCTGAATGAAAATCGCGCGGTGAACTTCCGCGACAAAATCATCGTCTGGGACAAATTGCCGGAGTGGCGAAAATCAATTCGCGTCTCGGGCAAGAAACTTGTCGTCACGAACGGCTGCTTTGACATTTTGCATCTCGGCCATGTGACGTATCTGGAGAACGCGCGCAACTTCGGCGACGCGCTGCTCATCGGCGTGAACGGCGACGCGGCGGTGCGCGGCTTGAAAGGTGCGGGCCGGCCGGTGAATTCGGAAACGGACCGCGCATCGGTGATCGCCGCGCTGGAAAGCGTGGACGGCGTTTGCGTTTTTGCGGATGCGACGGCGACGAAATTTCTCGCCGCCGCGCAGCCGGACATTTACGTCAAGGGCGGCGATTACACTTTGGAAACTTTGAACCAGGACGAGCGTCATGCGGTGGAAGATTCCGGTGGAAAAATTGTGATTGTTCCATTTGTTCGTGGAAAATCCACAACGTCAGTATTTGATATAATTTATGAACAAATGATGGAAAAATTTTCGCGGCGCTAATGAAAATTTTGGTCATTTCCCTCGCAGGCATCGGCGACACGCTGATCGCCACGCCCTTGATTCACGAGCTGCGCGCGAATTTTCCTGACGCGACGATTGACGTGCTGGTGATGTGGCCCGGCGCGAAGGATTTGCTGGAACACAATCCGCACGTCAGCCGCGTGCTCCAAATAAATCTGATGAAATGCGGCCGGCTGGAGGCGCTGCGTTTTCTCTGGTCGCTGCGGCGCGAGCGCTACCAGCTTTCCATCAACACGCATCCGCAAAGCCGCATCCATTACCGCCTCGCGGCTTTTTTTGCCGGCGCGCAGGTTCGCATCAGCCACGAATACGAATGTTTCAACTGGCTCGACCGCTGGCTTGTCACCGGCGCGCTGCCGCAGGATTACTCGCGCCATTCGATTGAAAATAATTTCGACGTGCTGCCGCTGATCGGCGCGAAGAAAAAACTGCCGGCGCACGAAATGGAATTTTTCCTTGAACCGGGCGACGAACATTTTGCGGACGATTTTTTGGCGGAACACAAGCTGTCCGGTCAAAAAATTCTCGGTGTTCACGTCGGTTCCGGCGGCACAAAAAATCTGCCGCTGAAACGCTGGCCGTTGAAGCATTACGCCGGGCTGGTGCGCAAGCTGAATCACGAGCGGCCGGACATTCATGTCCTGCTGTTTGGCGGGCCGGAGGAGGCGAAAGACCATGAGATCGTGCTGGCGCAGGCGAACCTGAACCTGACGCATGAGGCGAAAACGAAAAATCTGCGCGAGACGGCAGCGTTGATGAAGCGATGCAGCGCGTTTTTGAGCGTGGACACGGCGCTCATGCACATCGCGGCGGCGATGAAAGCACCGAACCAGATCGTCATCGAAGCCCCGACGCTGAACGCGACGAACCTGCCTTTTGGCAACCAGTTCACGCTCGTGAAAAATCCGGCGGTGAACGGGCGTAACTTGGATTTTTACCGCTACGACGGCGGCGACATCAAAGGCACGCGCGAACAGTTGATCGCATGCATGGCTTCGGTGAAAATTGATGAGGTTTTTGAAGCGGTGACGAAGCTGATTTGAATCTAAATTCAGAAGCAGAATCCGGTTCAAGAGGAATTAACATCACGGCAAAACGTGGGCTGAATTGCCGGCAGTGCCGAGCGAACAGGTGGGCGCATCACCAACCGCTTTGATGGAATAAGTTCCACCTTGAGGACAACCAGGAATCTTCCCGGCACTGTTCAGTTTTATGTAAGGCGTCAAGTCGTTTGGGAAACGGATGGCTTCACCATTGGTTTTACCATTTTCCAGAGCGAACTGGTTGGCCGCAGCATCAATCTGGCGCAGGTTGTTAATGCAGGCGTTGGCGGCGGAAGTTGAACGAGCTTTGATAAAGTTTGGCACGGCAATTACGAGTAATCCCACCACCACAAGCCCCACCACCGCCCATTGCAGCCATTCCATTTCTGACGATCTGTTTTCTTGTTCGCTCATGGTAGAACGTGGGCGGGAGTGACAGTGGTGCCGAGCGAGCAGGTTGGCGTATCACCGACTTTTTTTATAGAATAAATGCCGCCGCCCGGACAGCCGGGAATTTTGCCGTCTTTGGTAAGCATGATGTAAGGCGTCAGGTCGTTCGGGAAATTGATGGGTGAGCCATTGGTCAATTTATGGTCCAAAGCAAACTGATTCGCAGCAGCATCAATTTGACCCAATTGATTGACACAAGCATAGCACAAAGCTAAGTGATGATTTTGGATAAACTTTGGAATTGCTGCGGCAACGAGAACTCCGATAAATAAACAAAGAGCAACCCATTTAACTACTGTTGCACCAGAAGTTTTGTTCTTTGGTCCACTCATACAAAAGAATCAACACCGACTATCTAATTCCGTTGCGGAAATTTACTTTCTCCGTCCGCCGGGAGCGAAATGGTAGCCGCCGTGGACGCGGCCGCCGCGCACCTTGCCGGGAAAACCGCCGGCGGGCTGGCCGGGCTTGCCTTCTTCAAACAACGAAGTGTAGCGGTAGTCGAAATTTTCCATCTTTACACGCGGGATTTTCTGGCTGATGAAGCGTTCGATGGCAAAAACGTGCGGCGCGTCCTCGGCCACCATGATGGTGAACGCGTCGCCGGTGTGCTCCGCGCGGCCCGTGCGTCCGATGCGGTGGATGTAATCTTCAGGATGCTGCGGCACGTCGTAGTTGACGACGTGGCTGACGTCGGCGATGTCGAGGCCGCGCGCGGCGATGTCCGTGGCGACCAGCACCTCGAATTTGCCTTCGCGGAAACCGGCCAGCGCCTGCTCGCGTTCCTTTTGCGTGCGGTTGGAATGCAGCACGGCCACGGCATGATTGTTGCGCTTGAGCAGTCCGGCGACGCGGTCCGCGCCGTGTTTCGTCCGGCAGAACACCAGGACCGAATTGTAATTCACGCGTTCGAGCAACTGGATCAGCAGGTCGGATTTTTGCGTGTCGGAAACGGGATAGATGACGTGCTTGACCGTTTCGGCGGGTGTGCGGCGTGCGCCGATCTCGATGGTCTCCGGCTTGTTCATCGCCCATTGGATGAGCGTTTCGATCTGCGGCGGAATCGTCGCGGAAAACAGCGCGGAGTGGCGCTGGCGCGGGCATTTTTCGACAATGCGGCGCACATCGGGCAGAAAACCCATGTCGAGCATCCGGTCGGCTTCGTCGAGAACCAGAAATTCCACTTTGTCCAGACGGAACGTGCCTTGTTCCAGATGATCGAGCAATCGTCCGGGCGTGGCGACGACGATGTCTGGGCCGGCGCGCAACTCGTCGTTCTGCCGTCCGTAGCCGACGCCGCCGAAGACGACTGTGACTTTCAAATCCGTGAAACGCGCGTAATCGCGGAACGCGGTTTCGACCTGCGCGGCGAGTTCTCGCGTCGGTTCGAGAATGAGCACGCGCGGTCCGGCGGAACTGTGCTGGCCGAGTTTGGAAAGAATCGGCAAGGCGAACGCCGCCGTCTTGCCGGTGCCGGTTTGCGCACTGCCGATGACGTCCTTGCCGGACAGCACCAGCGGAATGGCGCGTAACTGAATCGGCGTCGGGTCGGTGTAACCAGCGGCGCGAACGCCGGCGAGAACTTTTTCACCCAGACCCAGTGCGGCGAATTTCATGTGGGACTTCCTTCCGTCGTCGTCGGTATTTCCGGCTGAACAGGTGTTTCCGGTTGGACTTGTGTTTCCGCAACGGGTGTTTCAGTCGTGGCTGCGACCGCCTCAGCCGAGGCGACTGGTTCGGCCGGGGCTCCCGTTTCAACCGGAACCGGAATTCCCGCGACCGGCTCAACCGCCACTTCCACCGGCGGTGCCGCTTCAGTTGCCACGGCAGTTTCGCCTTCAGCGGCGGGCTTCTCCACGGCAACTGTCTTTTCCGGCTTCGGCGGGCGCGGCGCGGGCTTCTTCGCCGTTTCCATCCGGCCATCGGCAAATTCCAGAACGTGGCCCTGATGAATCAGCCAGTGCAAATCCACGATGACCGCCGTCTGCTCCGGCGTGGCTTCGGGCGCTGGCGGTTCGGCAGGCTTCGCTGGTTGTGCGGCGGCTTCGCTTTCAGCAGCGGGCGCAACAAACGCAGTTGTTTCAACCGGTTTGACTTCCAGCACCGTCGGCTTGGGCGTCGGCGCGAGCGCCTCGATCAATTTCCGGCGCGTGCATTTGGTGTTGCCGTTGACGAACTCCACGATGCGCTTGATGTTTTCCGAAACCGGCGTGGTTTCGAGATCAAGATACTGCGGTCGCGCGACGTTGACGTGCGTGACCGTCCGGTTGACCTTGAAAAATTGCAGGCCGTAGTGCGCGAACTGCTGGCTCAATTTTGTGGCGATGGGCAGCGGGAAAAATTTCTGATGCTCCCATTCCTGGCGGATGAGCCGCTGAAGTCCATTGTCGCGCAGACTGCGGCTCGGCAGGCCGGCGACGGTGTGGGACTCCACCGGCTTGATGATGGAATCCTTGTGCGTCGCGCGAAAATGTTTTTCAACTTCTTCCATCGTCGCCAGCTTGAGCGGCTCCGGCACGTTGAGACAAATGTATTCCGTCTTGAAACTTTGCTCCTCGACCCATTTCTTCACGACGGCCTCGTCCTTGACGATTTTTACGCGCGCCTTAAACACGTCGAAAGGCATCCGTGAAAATTTTTCGGTATGCAGCTTGTGCAACTGGTTCTGGTAATCGTGATAATTCGGCGGGCCGAGAATCGCGCCGCTCATGCCGCACTGCGCGACAAAGGTGTAAACGCCCTTGGGCGGTTCGGTGGCCGTGCGTTCGGCCTGGTAAAACGTGGCGAAATGATTTTTGAGAACGTGCGCGACAGCCTCGTCCGCGTTCGTCCACGGCGAATCATCCAGCGCGCAGACGAAAAGCGGCTGCGCGGCGCCGTCGGATTTTTTCTTCACCGTGAGCTGGACGGAGTAGCGTTCCGCCTTCTGCAAAATCAGCAGCGCGATCTGGAACAGCGGATATGCCCGGCCCGTCATCTTGATCTGCCGCGCGAGCTGTTCGACACCGCGCTCTTCCGGGATGAACGCAACGTTCAACTCCGGCAGCGGCGCGGGCGGTTCGGGACGTTCGCGGCGCTCATCGCGACGGTCGCCGCCGTGGAAACTTCCTTTGCGGTCGCCGCCGCCAAATTTGGAACCGCCGCGCGGCGGACCACCGCGACGTTCGCCGCCGCCAAAGCCACCACCACCGCTCGCGCCGTCGCGACGCGGAGCGCGGCGTTCGCCGGGCTTGTCATTGAAACGGCGTTCAGGCTTGACGCCTTCGTTGCCGGTGAACTTTGCAAATTTGTTGGACTCGGTTTTCTCCTGCGCCCACGCGGGCTGGAAGAGATTTTCCAAGTTGAGGTCGAGATCAGAAACGTTGCTCATGTAAAAAATGCCCCGACACGCGGGGTTGAAAATGAATCATAGCATGGATTGACGCGGCTTGGAAAGCAAGCGTATCGTCGAGCCATTATCATGGCTACCGTTCAAAGTTCAGAAATCTCTCGACTCGGTTCTGAAATCGGCGTATTTGTGCTCTCCGCTTATGAAAACACTTCTAGCAAAAATTAAAGAATGCAATGTGTTGTTCCTGCTTATTGGTTCTGCGCTCTTTTTTGCCGGTTGTTCATCAAATCCGTCGCCCGGTGACGCCAAACAAGCGGTTCAAAATCAAATCAACCAGGATGCCCAAGGTCGGATTAAGCTCATTGAATTCCATAAAACAAATGGGCAGTTGGCGGAAATTAACGCGGTTAAAGTGTATAGCCTAGAATTTGAAGCCGACATTGAATTCACAACTGAGTGCAAATGGATTACCGGCATAGCGGGCAGTGAAATGGGTTTCCGCACATCTCAACTTCCTGATAAACCTTTAGGTGCTCTAGCTCAATTTGCTGCGGATGACGGCATGCCGGGCTCAATAGTGAAGCAGGGCCAACAAGTAAAAATCAGCGGCGTGATCCGTTTTGAGAAAAAGGAAAACGGGTGGTCTGTGGACGGAATAGAATTAAATCATGCGACGCCCTTGTCCAGTATAACACCAGCAAATCATGGGGCATCACCAGTTGTCACAACATCTCATACGGAGAAATCTCGAGCGTATCTCATAAATGCCGCAAGAGGATGATTACCGCCGCCAAATGAACAAAGCCTTGAAAATTCTCCGCGTGGTATTCATAACGGACCACCAGCCGGCGGAAGTGGAAGAGCCAGGCAAAGAGCCGCTCGATTTT
>DATCBW010000131.1:0-4764 GCA_036511615.1 Verrucomicrobiia bacterium
CGTGCCGGAATCCACCGTGGAAGATTCGGCGTGAATTTTCAACTGCACGTCGCCGTCGCTGTTGATGTGCGGCGTGACTTCCAGAACCACGCCAACGTCTTTGTAAGTGATGCTGGTGTTCTGCGAGCCGACGGAAGAAACCTGCGTGTTTTGCGGCACGGGCACTTCCTGTCCGACGAACAGCTTGCCCATTTCATTGTCATCAATCGTAATGCTGGGTTCGCCCAGCACCGTGGCATCGGTGTTTTTGCGCAGAAATTGGACGAGGAAATCAATGTTGAGCGTGCTGCTGACCATGCCGGAGCGGAGACTGGCCAGCGTTTGAATCACGGAACTGGCGCTGCTGGCCGGTGTGTTGACCGTTGTGTTGCCGCCGAATCCTTTTTGATAATTGCCGCTCGTGCTGGCGAGCAGCGAATCCTCATAATCATCCGCCGTAAAAACCTTGCTGCCATCCGGCGACCAGCGAACGCCGAGCTTGTCGAGATAATCGCTGGACACCTCGACGATGCGCGCTTCAATCGTGACTTTGTCCGACGGTGCATCCACTTCCTGAATCAACTGCAGAATTTGCGGAAAGAAATGGACGTTGGCGGAAATCAACACGGCATTGCCGCGTTGATCAGCAACACAACGCACTCGGCCAATCAGGTCGCTGACCGTTCCCGATGAACTGCGGTTGGCTGACGAGCCGGTATTGTCCGGCTGGCCGCCGAGCCACGAATAATAAACGTCCTCCTTGGTGTCCTGGGTGATGTCAAAACCAGTTTGGTCGGAACTGGTTTGGGACGCTTGCTGGCTGGGTTGAGCCGTGTTGTTTTGATTTTGCGGTGTTGCCGGACGCATCGCCGGTGAGCCATTCTTGGCGAACAAGACGTTCAAGCTGTTCGCGACCGTGTCGGCCTTGGCGTATTTCAGGGGGATGCGCAGCGTGCTTTCGCCCGCCTGCGACGGCTGGTCCAGTTGTTTTACCACGTTCTCGATGACCGCGAGATTTTCCTTTGAATTCGACGTGATGATGATGGCGTTGGCATACGGCTCGCTCGTAATGTGAACTTTGCCGTAAAGCCGGCCCACATCTTTGCCGGACGAGGAATCAGTCCCGGAATCCAAATCATAAATTAAATCATAATAACTCCGCTGCTGCGTTTTTTTCACGAACAAATCATTCAGCACGTCTTCGATGTCCGTGGCGCTGACATATTTGAGCGGAATAATTTCCGGGGCGAGGCCGTTGTCGGCCACCGGCTCGTCCAGCTCGGCGATCATTTTGGCCAGACTGTCCATCTGTGAGGGCGGAGCCTGGACGATGATGGCGTTGCGACGGCGATCCGCCACCACGCTGAATTTTTTTGAACCCGTGTCCGGCACCGACGAGTAATAAATCGTGTAGCGCGATCCGGACGAATTCTGGGTGTCGTTCAAGTCCTGCAATTGTTTCGCCACGTCCTGCGCGTCAGCGTTTTTGAGGATGAACGTCTGCGTCGCCTTCTCCTGTGCGTCCTCGGTGTCCATCATCGCCACCAGTTTCCCAATCGCGCCAAAGTCCGCCAGGTCGGAGAAAACAATCAGCGAGTTGGAACGGTCATCACCCACCACGTCAATGACGGACTTGGCTCCGGACTTGCCGCCCATTTTTGCATAGAGCGGTTGAATTTCCTTCGCCAGCACCGCGGCCGCGATGTGTTTCAATGGAATGATCCGCACCGCCACGTCTTCCGGGTGCTGGCTGTCGAGCGCGTCAATCAAATCGCCCACCACGCGCAAATTGTCATTGTAGTCCGTGACGATGACCTGGTTCGCGTTTTCATCCACGTCCACCGATCCCTTGTCCGACAATGCTATTTGGATGCGCGCTTTCACGTCGGTCGCCTGGACGTGTTGAAGCTGAAAAACTTTCACCAGCAATTGCCGGCCGGCGGGAATGTTCGTCAGCGAACCGCTCACCACTTCCGGGCTCATTTGCGGCTCCTTTCCTTGCGGCACAATCAGAATGGAATCGCTCAACTCAATCGCCGAAAAACCTTCCATCGCCAGCGCGCGGTAAATCATGTTGATCGCCTGGCGCACCGGCACTTTTTTTGAACTCATGATCGTCAACTGACACTGAACCTGCGGACTTTTAATCACCGTTTTGCCCGTCGTCTGCGCCAGCCATTGCGCCACCATGTCCACGTTCGCGCCCTGAAAACTCAATTCAATCCCGTCGGCGGAATTGGTGGATGTGCCAGTTGTCAAAGGCTCGGACGGCACCCACGGGCCGCCGTTTGAACTCTTCGGCCCGGAGCTTGAATTGGGCGGCGGTGTGGGGCTGCCGCCGTTTGGCGGCATAACGCCCGGCGGCAGGCCCTGCGAAATGATTCGCGTCTGGGCCGCCAGTTGTCCGGCGGCTCCGAGCAGTGCAGCCGCCAGAAAAAAGATTTGCCGCCAGGTTTTTGCCCGGCAACCCGGCGCGCTTGTGAAGTGAGATGTTTTCATTTTGAGATTTCGTCCTGGTTGGTCAGCAAACTGTCGCCGCCATAGCCGTTAAAGATCATGAGTTCTTGTTTTTGCCCGTTTTCTTCCACCAACACCCGGTTGACGCCGATTTTCAGCAGCTTCAAATCGCCGAGCGAATCACCCGCTTTGACCACCCCGGTCTGACCGCTGGCCGACCGCAGAAAAGCCGTGTCGCCCGCAATGCCCAAAAGCCCCATCGGCATCGGGTGCATGACGGGCGCGAGAATTTCACTGCTCACGATCTTGTCCACCCGCGCCTGAATTGCTGGCGGCAGCTTGGGCGCGTTCCCTGGCATTCCGGGCATTCCCGGCATCATTGAGCCTCCACGGATTCTCATTCCGCCCGCCATCGCTATTGGAGGCGGCAAATTATTTCTGGAAATTCCAGCCGCGCCGGCGACAACTGGATTTGTTCCCGCAGTCTGGCTGTTGGTGGCCGCCGTTTTCACCACCACGTTGGTTGAAACCAGATTGGTTGCGGCTTCGTTTTTAGCCGCCAACGAATTGGATGAACTTCCGGTTGAAGTGAAAGTTTTGTTTGTGGCTTCAGCCACGTCCGACAAATTCGTTGATTGTGTTTTTAGGACGGACGCCGAACTGGCGTTTGAATTTGCGTTTGTTTCCGGTATCGGCGCGACCGGAATTTCTAAACCTGCAACCGGGTTGTTGTTCGTCGCCGCTTCCGAAATCACGTTGGTTGAAACCAAATTGGTTCCGGCGCTTTTTTTGGCCGTCACCGAATTGGTTGAAATGGATGTTGCGGTCTTGTTGGTGGTGACGGCGTTGGCTGCTGAATTTGTCGTCGTCGGTTTTACTTTCGACGCTGAACTGGCGGCGGAATTTGCATTTGTTGCCAGCGTCGGCACAGCCGGAATTTTTACGCCTGCGAGGGGATTGATCTTAAAACCGGCAAGGACAAGTTGCAGCACCACCAGCGCGGCCAGCGTCAGGCAGGCGATCCGTAAAATTTGTTCGGAACGGTCACGCATGGGTCGCCTCCGTTTTTTTCCACTGTTCAAAATCCTGCACGATGATCGTGACGCTCAATTTGATCTGTCCCGGCCGCATGGCATCTGTCGTGATTTGAACCGAATCCACCAGCAATGGATAGCCGAGCAACGGCAGCCGGTGCAGCAACGAGATCACGGCGGCGACCGGTCCCGAACCTTCAAATTGAATCGTCGCCAGTTCCTTGGCGGAAGAGCGTCCCGCCGATTCGCGAATCGCGCCGAGCTTCACGCCGCCGCTCGTGGCCGCCTTTTGGATTGCCGCGCTGGCATCCGCCACGACGGTGTTGGTCGAAAGCGCCGCCGGATCGAGCTGGAAATCTTCCATCAATCTTTTCACCACGGCCGCCTGGTCTGTGTCCAGGTCCGACCCGGATTTCAACTGCCGCGCCTCGGCGACCATCTGTAGATAATCCGCACGCCGATGCGACAAAAATTTCCAAACCTTGCTGCCGCCGAGCAACACGAGGCAGATCAAAAGGAAAATCGCCGCATAGCGGATGGTGCGTTTTTCGCTGGAGCTTAAAGTGTGCATGAAATCAAGATTTGGGAACTTCGCCCGGCATCGCCGGTTTGGCGGTGGCGGACAGGGCATTTGTTTTCCCGGCTGACACCGGCGAAGGAGCGACCTTCACGGCGGCGCGCGAGCCGGCGGGTTTCCATTGCGCCGTCATGCGCACGTTCACCCTGGGCTGATTTTGAACGGGCGTCTGTTCCTCCACGGTGATGTTGGCGAAAAAGCCCGAACCGATCAGCTTCGCCCGAAAATCCGTCACCTGCTGCGCGCTTTGCATCTCCGCCTTCAGCGTGATCGCTCCGTGCTGGTTAAGCGTGAGCGAATCCAGGCGTGTGCCCGGTGCCGCCGCTTCGGAAAGCAAATAGATCGCGTCGAGATACGGCGGCTCGTTTTGCTTGAACGATTGCAGAAAACGCAGTTCCGACCCGACGACTGACGCAAACTGCTCCCGTTGGTTTTTGAACGCGGCCAGTTTTCGCGCAAGCAGCGGCTTGAACAGAATCGCTTCGGCGTATGGCAGAATCAGCAGTAAAATCAAAAGCACGCCGATGCGCACGAGCCAGCGGCGGTTTTCCGCCCGCGAAAAATCCATCCGCGAAAAACTGAACGGAGTTTTGGCCGGCGACAGTTTTGATTGCAAGCGCAGCAAAGGAACATTTTCAGAAACTGATTTTTTCAGGCCAAGCGTTGCGGCGGAAAATCCTTCGCCGCCGGGAATTTCCAGCCGCGCCGACAATTTTT